>NZ_JBFBAD010000040.1:33924-82467 GCF_040682075.1 Actinoplanes sp. NPDC051411
GGTCCGCCGGAGCTCGGTCCGCCGGAGCTCGGTCCGCCGGAGCTCGGTCCGCCGGAGCTCGGTCCGCCGGAGCTCGGTCCGCCGGAGCTCGGTCCGCCGGAGCTCGGTCCAGCGGAACTCGGTCCAGCGGAACTCGGTCCAGCGGAGCTCGGTCCGCCGAAGCCTTGGCCGCCGGAGTTCGGGTTACCGAAGTGTTGCCCGCCGGAGCTTGGGCCGCCGGAGCTTGGGCCGCCGGAGTTCGGGCCGCCGGAGTTCGGGCCGCCGGAGTTCGGGCCGCCGGAGCTTGGGCCGCCGGAGCTTGGGCCGCCGGAGTTCGGGCCGGCGCCGGAAGCGGGGGACGCAGGGTTGGGCGATCCGGAGTGGGGCGCGGCCGAGGTCGGAGCGCCCGAGCTGGGACTGTGGTCGAACGGTGCCATGACGGTCTGGGTGTCGGCCTGTGACGCCCAGGGATCGACCGGGACCGGGTATTCCGGAACGGATCCGTCGGCCGGGCCGGAAAGCCACCGCGTGCCGCAAACCGGGCAAACATGGGTCTTGTCGTCGTTGTGTGCGGCGCATTTGGGGCATATCCACATACGACGGCTTCCTCAGCTATGGCCTCGTCGGCTCCGGCCACTCCATTGTCGTTCGTCGCGGCCAGTGTTGTTCTTGCGGGCTAGCCCACTGTCTAGTTCCGCGGTCCACCCCCGCCCGTTGGGTGGGGCCTATTCAACCAGCAACCTCCGACAATTCCGCACCGCCATCCACAGGCTGATGGTCGCCCACTCCGGGGCTGGCCAGTGTGTGTGCCGGCGCTGTCGCCCTTGTATGCCGGCGTCCGGAGGGAACAGCCGTATCTTGTCCTCGCGGTGCTGGACTACCTCGAACCGGACCTCGGGGTCGGCGTCGGGGGAGCAGCAGCTGGTCGACCCGACCGGCGGTGGGGAGGCCGACGTTGATGAGAGCGGCGGCCGGCCCGTACCGGTCACCACTTCGCGGACGCGGGCCGCGGGGAAGTGGCGGGCCGGGCTAGCCTTCGAGGATGCTGATCGCGACTGAGCGGCTTGTGCTGCGGCGCTTCCGGCCGGCCGACGCGGAGGTGCTGGCCGGCTACCGGTCGGATCCGGAGGTGGCGCGGTACCAGTCGTGGGATGCGCCGTTCTCGCTGCTGCGGGCCGAGACCGCGGTGGCCAACTTTATGGCGTCGGATCCTGACAAGGCGGGCTGGTTTCAGTATGCCGTCGAGCACGCCGACGAGAAGGTGCTGATCGGGGACGTGGCCGTGCACCTGCACGACAACCTCAAGCAGGCCGAGCTCGGGTTCACGGTGGCCGCCGCGTACCAGAAGAGAGGCTTCGCCGCGGAAGCGGTGACGGCCGTGATCGACCGGCTGTTTCGGGTGCAGGGTTTGCACAAGGTGAGCGGGGAGTGTGACGCCCGCAATGCCGCGTCGGCCGGGCTGATGGAGCGGCTCGGGTTCACGCGGGAGGGGCACCTGCGCCAGCAGACCTGGATCAAGGGCGAGTGGACCGACGACCTGATCTACGGCCTGCTGGCGGAGGAGTGGCTTCTAGGACGGGCGTAGCCAGACCGCGCCGAGCGGGGGCACCCGCAGCGACACCGAGAAGTCGAGGCCGTGCCACGGGAGGGCGTCGGCCTCGACCGAGCCCAGGTTGCCGACGCCGGAGCCGCCGTAGAGCTCGCTGTCGGTGTTGATCACCTCGGCCCAGTGGCCGGGGCGGGGCAGGCCGATGCGGTAGTCCTCCTGGGGCACCGCCGCGAAGTTGACCACGCAGACCAGCGGGTCGCCGTTCGGGGCGAAGCGGATGAACGAGAACGTGTTGTGCTGGGAGTCCTCGCTCGTGATCCAGCGGAAGCCGGACGGCGACGTGTCCTGGGTCCAGAGGGCCGGGGTTTCGCGGTAGACCCGGTTGAGGTCCTTGACCAGGGAGTGGATGCCGCCGAACAACGGGTTGTCGAGCAGGCCCCAGTCGAGGCCGCGCTCCTCGCTCCACTCCCGCATGTCGCCCAGCTCGCTGCCCATGAACAGCAGCTGCTTGCCGGTGAAGGCCCACATGAAGCCGAGCAGCGCGCGGGTGTTGGCCAGCTTCTGCCAGTCGTCGCCGGGCATCTTGCCGGTCAGCGAGCCCTTGCCGTGCACGACCTCGTCGTGGCTGATCGGCAGAATGTAGTTTTCGCTCCACGCGTAGACCGTCGCGAAGGTCATCTGGTGGTGGTGCCACTGCCGGTAGATCGGCTCCTTCTCGATGTACGAGAGGGTGTCGTTCATCCAGCCCATGTTCCATTTGAAGCCGAACCCGAGGCCGCCCAGGTGGGTGGGGCGGGTGACGCCGGGCCACGCCGTCGACTCCTCGGCCACCGTGATCACGCCGGGGTTGTTCTTGTAGACGGTCGCGTTCATCTCCTGCAGGAAGCTGATCGCGTCGAGGTTTTCCCGGCCGCCGTATTGATTGGGCGTCCACTCGCCGTCCTTGCGCGAGTAGTCGAGGTAGAGCATCGAGGCGACCGCGTCGACGCGCAGGCCGTCGGCGTGGAACTCCTCGCACCAGTAGAGCGCGTTGGCGACCAGGAAGTTGCGGACCTCCTTGCGGCCGAAGTCGAAGACGTACGTGCCCCAGTCCGGGTGCTCGCCGCGCCGCCAGTCGCCGTGCTCGTAGAGCGGGGTGCCGTCGAAGCGGGCCAGGGCCCACTCGTCCTTGGGGAAGTGGGCGGGCACCCAGTCGAGGATCACGCCGATGCCGGCCTGGTGCAGCTTGTCGACCAGGAAGCGGAACTCGTCGGGGTTGCCGAACCGCGACGTCGGGGCGAAATAGCCCGTCACCTGATAGCCCCAGGAACCGCCGAACGGGTGCTCCATCACGGGCATCAGCTCGACGTGGGTGAACCCGGCGTCGACGACGTATTCGGTGAGCTGGGTGGCCAGCTCCACGTAGGACAGACCCGGCCGCCACGAGCCGAGGTGCACCTCGTAGGCGCTCATCGGTTCCTGATGCCAGGCCTTCGAGGCGCGCGAACGCATCCACTCCGCGTCGGCCCACTCGTGGGACGACGCGAAGACCACCGAGGCGGTCGCCGGCGGCACCTCGGTGTGCTGGGCCAGCGGGTCGGCGTGCTCGCGCCACACGCCGTCACGGCCGAGGATCTTGTACTTGTACTTGGTGCCCACGTGCGCGTTCGGGATGTACAGCTCCCAGACGCCACTGCTGCCGAGCGACCGCATCGGCCACCCGTCGTACGGCCCCCAGCCGGCGAAGTCGCCGACCACCTGGACCCCCTGGGCGCTCGGCGCCCACACCGCGAAGCCGACACCGGTGCCCCGGGGCTGGGCCCCGAGCACCTTCCACAGCTTCTCGTGCCGGCCCTCGCCGATCAGGTGCAGGTCGAGCTCGCCCAGGGTGGGCAGGTGACGGTACGGGTCGTCGAATTCCACGCCGTCGACGTCGAGCCGGTAGTCGAGCACCGTGCCCGGCAGTTCGGCGGCGAAGATGCCGTCCGGATGCACCTGGACCATGGTGACCCGCTCGTCGCCCACGATCACCGACACCGCCTTGGCGCCCTTGCGCATGGTGCGGATCACCGTGTGGTCGCCGCTCGGGTGCGCGCCGAGGACCGCGTGCGGATCGTGGGTGTCGCCGGCGACGACACTGTTCAGAATGCGCTGGTCAGCGGCCAGGGCGGAGGTCACAGAAGGCTCCTTAACTTTTCAGCCGACAAGGCGGGCGATGGAGCGCAGAGGGATGCGCAGCCAGCCCGGCCGGTGCCGGGACTCGTACGCGGCCTCGTAGACCGCCTTGTCCAGCTCGTAGGCGGCCAGCAGATCGGCCTGCTCGCGCGGGTCGAAGCCGGCCGCCTTGGCGTATCCGTCGCAGAACGCCGCCCGGTTGCGGTCGACCCACTCGCGGGCCCGGGCGGCCAGGTGCTCGTCGTCGGACTGGTCGACCAGCAGTTGGTAGGCCGCGTATTCGTAGCTGCGCAGCACGCCCGCGATGTCGCGCAACGGCGAGTCGGGCATGCGGCGCTCCTCGAGCGGCGAACCCGGCTCGCCCTCGAAGTCGATCAGCAGCCACCCGCCCGGGGTGCGCAGCACCTGTCCGAGGTGCAGGTCGCCGTGTACCCGCTGGACCGTCACCTGGCGGCCGGTCAGGGCCCGGAACTTCTCCTCGATCCGCGGGACGTACTGCTGGATCTCGCCGACCGCGTTGGCCGCCGACCGCAGCCGGGCCAGCACCGCGTCGACCGGGAACGGCGCCGGGCCCGAACCCAGCGCGGCGGCCAGGTCGGCGTGCACCGACGCGACCGCCTCGCCCAAGCGGTACGACTCGCTCTGGAAGTCGCCGCCCACCTCGTCGGCCCCGAACCCGGCGTCGGCGAACAGGTCGCGGGCGCTCGCCGTGGCCATCGCCCAGCCCTCGGCCGAGTTGGCCGCGTACGCCGTGACCATCCCGAGCGGGCACGGCTCGCCGCTCTCGGTCGTCTCGAACGAGCCCAGCAGCTTGGCCACGTGCGGGTTGCCGGCCCGCCCGAGCACCCGGTTGAGCTCGATGTCGGGGTTGATGCCGGCGGCGACCCGGCGGAAGACCTTGAGGATGGCCTCCTGCTCGAAGATCACGCTGGTGTTGCTCTGCTCGGCGTCGAACACCCGCGGGGCCGCGTCGACCGGGAACGTGGCACCCGGCTCGGGCTCGAACACGACGTCACCGACCGTGCCGCCGGCCGCGATCATCTCGAGCAGCCGCCGCGCGGCCCGAGGATCGTAGAGCGCGTCGTAGCCGGTGCGGTTGCCGTCGGTGCCGATCGTGGCGACCGTGCTGTATTCGACGATCGGGCCGCTGTCCCAGGCCACCAGCACCTGGTAGCGCTCGGAGCTGCCGTCGGTGTATTCGACGTCGATCAGCACCAGGTCGAGGGCGTCGGCGAGCGTCGTCGACGACGCCTGCTTGACCGACGCCAGGGTGCGGGACCGCCCGGCGTACCACCTCTGCTCGGGGAGCCATTCGGCGAAAGGCAGCGTCATTGCTTCTCCTCGGAACCGCACAGCTGGAACCAGTAGAAGCCGTGACCCGGCAGAGTCAGAAGGTAGGGCAACTGGCCGATTCGCGGGAAGTTCACGTGCCCGGTCAGCTCGACCGGCGTGTACCCGTTCCAGTGCTGCAGGTTGAGTTCGATGGGTTGCGGGAACCGCGACAGGTTGTTGACGCACAGCACCACGTCGTCGCCGTCCTCGCGCAGGTAGGCCAGCACGGACGGGTTGGACCCGCCGAGCTCGCGGAACGTGCCGACGGCGAACGCCTCGTGGCGGCGGCGCACGGCGAGCATCGTACGCGTCCAGTTCAGCAGCGACGTGGAGCTGTCGCGCTGGGCCTCGACGTTGACCGCCTGATAGCCGTACACCGGGTCCTGGTTGGCCGGCAGGAACAGCCGGCCCGGGTTGGCGGTCGAGAAGCCGGCGTTGCGGTCCGGTGTCCACTGCATCGGGGTGCGTACGCCGTCCCGGTCGCCCAGCCAGATGTTGTCGCCCATGCCGATCTCGTCACCGTAGTAGAGCACCGGCGACCCGGGCAGCGAGAGCAGCAGGGCGGTGAACAGCTCCATCTGGTTGCGGTCGTTCTCGAGCAGGGGAGCCAGGCGGCGCCGGATGCCGACGTTGGCCTTCATGCGCGGGTCTTTCGCGTATTCCCCGTACATGTAGTCGCGTTCCTCGTCGGTCACCATCTCGAGCGTCAACTCGTCGTGGTTGCGCAGGAAGATGCCCCACTGGCAGTTGTCGGGGATGGCCGGCGTCTGGGCCAGGATCTCGGAGATCGGAAAGCGCGACTCGCGCCGGACCGCCATGAAGATGCGCGGCATCAGCGGGAAGTGGAACGCCATGTGGCACTCGTCGCCGCCGCTGCGCGGGTCGCCGAAGTATTCCACCACGTCGGCCGGCCACTGGTTGGCCTCGGCCAGCAGCACCCGCCCCGGGTATTCGTCGTCGATCACCTTGCGGCAGTGCTTCAGGAAGGCGTGGGTCTCGGGCAGGTTCTCCCCGTTGGTGCCCTCGCGCTCGTAAAGATAGGGCACCGCGTCGAGCCGGAAGCCGTCGATGCCCAGGTCGAGCCAGAAACGCAGGACGTCGATCATCGCTTCCTGCACGGCCGGGTTGTCGTAGTTGAGGTCGGGCTGGTGGGAGAAGAAGCGGTGCCAGAAGAACTGCCGGCGCACCGGGTCGAAGGTCCAGTTCGACTCCTCGGTGTCGACGAAGATGACCCGAGCGTCCTTGTATTTGTCGCTGGTGTCGCTCCATACGTAGAAATCGCCGTACGGCCCGTCGGGGTCACGGCGTGACTCCTGGAACCACGCGTGCTGGTCACTCGTATGGTTCATGACCAGGTCGGTGATCACCCGGATGCCGCGCTTGTGGGCCGCGTCGAGCAGGGCCACGAAGTCTTCCACCGTGCCGAACTCGGGGAGCACCCGGTAGAAGTCGCTGATGTCGTAGCCGCCGTCGCGCAGCGGCGACTGGTAGAACGGCGGCAGCCAGAGGCAGTCGATGCCGAGCCACTGCAGGTAGTCGAGCCGTTCGATCAGGCCGCGCAGGTCGCCGGAGCCGTCGGAACTCGAGTCGTAGAACGCCCGGACCAGGACCTCGTAGAAGACTGCCCGCTGAAACCAGGTGCGGTCGGCCGGCAGTGATCGCGCGTGCCCGAAATCGTCGGCGGTGGGATGCTCGACCACGCCGTCCTCGACGTGGCTGCCCTCCGCCGGGTCGAAATCGGCGTCGAGCTCATTGTTCTGGTCCATCACATTCCCACCTACCCACCCGCAGGTAAACGAATCAGTTGCGTGGCTGCACAACGAAGATGTGGGCCGGTTCGACGTACGGATCGATCCGGACCGCGTTGTGCTGGCCCCACTCGTAGGTCGCCCCGGTGATCTGGTCGGTGACCGTGAACCGGTCGTGCCAGTCCATCCCCAGGGCCGGCATGTCCAGCACCGTGTTTCCCCACTGCACGTTGCCGGAGTCGAACGTGACCACCACCAGCACCGTGTTGCCGGTCGGCTCGTCGCGCTTGGAGAAGCACAGCAGCGCGCCGTTGTCGACCTCGTGGAACCGCAGGTTGCGCAGCCATTGCAGCGCGGGGTTCTCGTCGCGGACGCGGTTGAGCATCGTGATGTAGGGCGCCAGGGACCGGCCGCTGCGCTCGGCGGCGGCCCAGTCGCGCGGCCTCAGCTCGAACTTCTCGTTGTCGAGGTATTCCTCGGCGCCCGGCCGCGGGACGTGCTCGAACAGCTCGAAGCCCGCGTACATGCCCCAGGACGGCGAGAGCATCGAGGCCAGCACCGACCGGATCTTGAACATCGGCGGGCCACCGTGCTGCAGCGACTCGTGCAGGATGTCGGGGGTGTTGGGCCAGAAGTTGGGCCGCATCCAGTCGAGCGAGGCGAGCAGCTGGCCCATGTATTCCCGCATCTCCCAGGCCGAGGTGCGCCACGTGAAGTACGTGTAGGACTGGCTGAACCCGATCTTGCCGAGGCCGTTCATCATGGCCGGCCGGGTGAACGCCTCGGCCAGGAACAGGACGTCCGGCTCCTCCTCCTTGACCTTGGCGATCAGCCACTGCCAGAAGTTGAGCGCCTTGGTGTGCGGGTTGTCGACGCGGAAGATCTTGACGCCCTGGGCGACCCAGTGGCGGACGATGCGCAGCACCTCCTCGCGCAGGCCCTTGTAGTCGTTGTCCCAGTTGAGCGGGTAGATGTCCTGGTATTTCTTGGGCGGGTTCTCCGCGTACGCGATCGTGCCGTCGGCCCGCGTGGTGAAGAACTCGGGGTGGGTCCTGCTCCACGGATGGTCGGGCGCCGCCTGCAGCGCGAGGTCCATCGCGACCTCGAGACCGTGCTCCTCGGCCGTCGCGATGAACGCGCGGAAGTCTTCCAGGGTGCCGAGCTGAGGGTGGATCGCGTCGTGGCCGCCCTCGTCCGAGCCGATCGCCCACGGGGAGCCGACGTCTTCCGGACGGGCGACGAGCGTGTTGTTGCGGCCCTTGCGGTTGACCTTGCCGATCGGGTGAATGGGCGGCAGATAGAGCACGTTGAAGCCCATCGCCGCGACCGCCGGGATGCGCCCGGCCGCGGTCGCGAACGTGCCGTGCTTGATCGGGATGCCCTCGGGACCGACCTCGGCGCCCTCCGAGCGGGGAAAGAACTCGTACCACGACGAGTAGAGCGCGCGGGGCCGATCGACCCAGATCGCATAGGACCGGGTCGTCGTGACCAGGTGGCGGACCGGGTTGTCCCAGAGGAGTTCCTCCAGGTCGAGCGCGGGGGAGACCCGGGCGAACAGCGACCGCTGCTCGTCGCGCAGGGCGGCCGCCGCGTCGCGCACCCGCTCCTCGGACTCGTTCGGCACGATCTTGGCGGCGAGGTCGAGCACCTCGGCGCCCTCGTCGAGGTCGTTGTGCAGGTCTTCGACGCCCTGACCGGCGCCGATCTTTTTCACGACGGCGTCACGCCACGTGCGGTAGGGGTCGTCGAACGCCTCCACCGTGAACGTCCACCGGCCCACCCGGCTCGGCCGGATGACGCCGTGCCACTGGTCGAGGCCGGGCTCGCCGGGCAGCATCCGCGTGAACGGCTCGGCCTCACCGTCGGGGCCACGCCATACCACATTTACGCCGAGGGCGTTGTGGCCTTCGCGGTAGGACACCGCGGCGACCGGCACGAGTTCTCCGACAACTGCCTTGGCCGGGTAACGACCGCAGGACACCGAGGGCGTCACGTCTTCGATGGGGAAACGACCGGTCATGATCTCCACCGTAGTCAGGAGGGCGCGGGCGGGGTCGGCGAAAAGTGAGACATCGTCAAGGCATACATCTCCGCAGTGGAGCCGCCGCAAACGACGCAGAGCCGACGCGTCCAACCTACCGGAGCGCGCCCGGCCCGCCTCATCCGCACCGTGCCTTCGCGCCGCCCACGAATTCCGCTGATTCGGTCCCCGCGGCACCCGTTCATGCTTGCCCGGCCTGATCACCGGGACATTGCCGGCCGGCAAAATCACGCTTCCCGGTCGGCGCCGGCTTTCCGTACGCGCGGGGCCGCCACAAACGCCACAGCCGCCCCGGCACGGTCTCGCCGAAAGGCGTCCGCGCGCTCCTCCGCTCCCCTCCGGGAGCGTCTCGGTTGCCAGGTGGTCCCACTCCGGTGACCCTGCTCAGAACACCCGCCCGGGCCGCCGACCAGACCCTCGACGCGGCACCGACCGGTTGCCGCGCCCGAGCCTTTAGGAGCACGACGTGGCGGGTCCCTCTGGTGAGCTTTCCCCGGTGATCGCGGCAAGCACCCACTGGCTCGCCCGCGCCTACCCGGCGGGCAGCGCCGACTCCATCGCCCACACCCTCTCCGAACTGCAGGCCCGCCAGGCGATCACGGTCGCGGCGTGGCTGCGCTACCCGACCGAGATGGACGCGGCCCTGGTCGCGATCGCCGGCCCGGGCGGCTCGGCCGTCCTCGACTGGCGCGCCGGCAGCGAACCGGACGACGAGGCCCTGGAGTCCGAGGGCTGGCGCACCTGGGTCGACGAGGTCGTGGTCTCCTGGGCGGCGTGCCTGCTGGCCGACCCGCTGCTGGCCCGCCGAGGCGTCGACGCGGTCCTCGCGGCCGTCCCGTCCGACACGTCGCGGCCCAGCCCCTACCCGCGCACGGCGGGCGACGTGCCCCACGAGTTCCGCCGGCTGCTGGCGCCGGACGAGCGCGACCGCAAGGCCGCCGTGCTGCTGCGCCACCCCGACCTGCTCGAGCCGATCGCCGAGCTCCACCGCGACACGCTGCTCTATCTGCTCGACGCCGAGCGCAACGAGCCGGCGCTGCCCGCCTGACTCACCCCACCCCGTTACTGGGTGGGGTCGAGTAACGCACGTGGGTATGACACTTTCGGGACGGCCGTGCACAGGTCTTCGACGCGTACCGGAAAAGCCGCCGCCGGATCTCCCGGCGGCGGCTTTCCTGGTTGGGGTTTCTCAGCTGTCGGCGAGGCGGGCGGGGAAGCCGCCGGTCGCGATCGGGCCCCAGCGGTCGATCGTGATGCGGATCAGGGATTTGCCCTGGTCCTTCATCGCCTGGCGGTATTCGTCCCAGTTCGGGTGCTCGCCGGAGATGACGCGGAAGTATTCGACCAGGGGCTCGAGGGCCTCGGGCAGATCGAGCACCTCGGCCGTGCCGTCGACCTGCACCCAGGCGCCGCCGAAGTCGTCCGACAGGATGAGAGCCGAGACCTGCGGGTTGCGGCGGACGTTGGTCGCCTTGACCCGGTCGGGATAGGTGGAGATGACGATGCGGCCCTCGGTGTCGACGCCGCAGGTGTTGGGCGACGACTGGGGGCGGCCGTCCCGGCGGGTCGTCATCAGGATCGCGTGGTGACGCGGGCGGATGAACTCGAGCAGCCGCTCGCGGTCGACCTTGGTGTTGGTCGCGATGGTGCGGGGCACTGACTCTCCTCAGCTGTGGCTCGGCGCGGCGTGCGCCTGCGCGTGGGCGTCGACCGGGACGACGCCCGGCCCGTCCGACTGCTCGGCGGTCACGGCGGCGCCGATGATGCCGGCGTTGTTGAGCAGCGTCGCCGGAACCATCGGGGTGCGGATGTCGATCAGGGGGAAGAAGCGGTCCGACTTCTTGCTGACGCCGCCGCCGATGATGAACAGCCGGGGCGACAGCAGCGCCTCGACCGCCCGCAGGTAGTCCTGCACGCGGCCGGCCCACTTCTCCCAGCTCATGTCGTCGGCCTCGCGGGCCCGGTCAGACGCGCGGACCTCGGCGTCCTTCCCGTCGATCTCGATGTGGCCGAACTCCGTGTTCGGAATCAGCTTGCCGTCGAGGAACAGCGCGCTGCCGATGCCGGTGCCGAACGTCAGCATCATGATCAGACCGGACTGGTCGCGGCCCGCCCCGAACGCCACCTCGGCCACCCCGGCCGCGTCGGCGTCGTTGAGCACCGAGACCGGCATGCCGAGCCGGTCGGAGAACAGCTGGGCCGCGGGGGCGTCGAGCCACGACTTGTCGACGTTCGCCGCCGTCCGCGTGACGCCGTCGACGACCACGCCGGGGAAGGTGATGCCCACCCGGTCGAACCCGCTGAACTGCGCCGCGACCTCAGCCACCGCCTCGACCACGCTGGTCACGTCGGACGGCTGGGGTGTCACCACGCGATAGCGCTCGGCTAAGAACTCACCGCGCACCGTGTCGACCGGTGCGCCCTTGACCCCGGAGCCGCCGATGTCGATGCCGAGAATGGCCATCCTGTTTCCCGTCTCCAGTTCGAAGATGTTTCTCGCTGTCTACCACGGGGCACCGACATCGCATGGGTGGCGGTTGACCCGCTCGGGTTCTCTTACCCTCATCGTGGGGGGTAAGACTCATACTTTCGGCTAGGCAAGGCTGGGCCAATCGGATAACGTAAGCAGCTGAACGGTCGCCGCACGCGGGCACGGCTCTCTGCCCGCCCATGGAGGACCACAGCGATGCTCTACACCGAGACATCCACCGACAGTGCCACCGACCTGCTCAACGTGCTGGCCGCCGACCCGGCCCGCGGAGACCTCCGCGACCGGGCCATCGAAGCCTGGCTCCCGCTGGCCCGCCACCTCGCCCACCGCTACTCCGGCCGCGGCGAACCCACCGACGACCTGATCCAGACCGCCACCGTCGGCCTGATCAAAGCAGTCGACAAGTTCGACCCGAGCCGAGGCGTCGACTTCGCCGGCTACGCGATCCCCACCATCATCGGCGAGATCAAACGCCACTTCCGCGACCGTACGTGGTCGGTCCGCGTCCCCCGGCGCCTCCAAGAGCTGCGCCTGGCGATCACCGAAGCCAACAGCACCCTCACCCATACTCTGGGGCGATCCCCGACGGTGCCGGATATCGCGGTGCACCTGGGGGTTTCGGAAGAGGATGTGCTGGAAGGGCTGGAAGGCGCCCGGGCGTACAACGCGACGTCGCTCTCCACTCCGATCTCCGCTGACGGATCGACGGAGTTGGGGGACACGCTGGGGGGCGAGGACTACGAGTACGAGTTGGCGGAGACCCGGGTGGCCCTCGGTCCCGCGCTGGCGACCCTTGACGAGCGTGAGCAGAAGATCCTTACGCTGCGGTTCTACGGGAATTTGACTCAGTCGCAGATCGCCGATCGGATCGGGATTTCGCAGATGCATGTTTCTCGGCTGCTGGGGAAGGCCCTGGTGAAGCTTCGTTCCGAGCTGGTGGCCGGTTTCTAGGACCCGTGGGTTTCCACTCTTCGACCTTGAGGATCAGAGCCGTCGCTGGTGCGTGCCGCGTGTGGGCAGGCGCCGGCGACGCTCGTTCAGCTGACGAAGGTGTTTCGCAGGTGGCTCGGTGGCATGCCGTGGCGTTCGCGGAACAGTCGGCTGAAATGGGCGGCACTGGCGAATCCCCATCGGCGGGCTATGCGCGCGACCGGTTCGCCGGCGTTCTGCAGAAGGTCCTGATAGCCACGGCTGAGCCGGCGGTCGCGGATGTGCGTGCCGACCGGCGGGCCGTAGTGGCGGAACAGTGAGTAGAGAGTGCGCAGCGAGATCGCGTGCGCCGCGGCGATGCCGGGCGGTGTCAGCGCCGGATCACCGAGGTTGTCCTCGATGTATTCGAGGATCTGGCTGATCAGTCGCCGTTGCTGCGGGTCCTGGTCGAGCCGGTCGGTGGCCGGGCTCAACTCGTTGAGTAGTTGCAGCAGCAGGTCGGCGGCGGAGTGGCGGATGCTCGGGCCCAGCGCGGGCAGGCGTACGCGGAAGAGGTCCACGACCCCGAAGAGCGTGCCCACCAGGTCGGTCTTGTGTCTTATCGGCTTGCCGAGCAGGGCGTCGTGTTCGGGGCAGAGTTGTATTACCGAGGCCCGCGGGAACAGGAGTATGCGGCTCTGAACTTCGGCGGCGGCCTCGAAGGTGAGCGGATCGCCGCCGTCCCAGAACAAGGTGTCCCCGGCGAGCAGCTCAAACCGGCGAGGCCCGCCGCCGGCAACTCCCCGGCCTGACCGGATGAAGATCATCGCGATGCTGTTCGCCTGATCAACCGGTACGGCGGAGCGCGACGAGGGCCGGCCGAGGGTGTCGACCCGCCCGTCCATCAGGCTGAGGGCCTCCAGGTTGCGTGCACGGGCCGGAGCACCGAGGAAATCGGTGACCGTTCCGGCCGAGTCAGTCCGGTCGATCAGCGTGGAAATCGCGAGAACACTCGCCCAACGGTCGATCCGCTGTGTCGGCCCGGCCGGTTCCGTCTGCTCGGACCGGCCGGGCGATCGCGCGTTCATGCGGCGATGGTCATGCCTCGGGCGAGTGAGCGACAAGGCCGGGTGACCGTCGTCACGACACGCCTGTGCAGTGGCTCATGTCGATCCCGCGTGGATCGGCAACCGTCGCGCACGCACCGGCAAATGCGGCCAACTCCGTCCGCCTAGGTTTGGCCCGGCCCGGTCGGCGACGTGACTTCGTGGATCGCCTGACCCGTCTCATCGAAAATCATCCCAAGGAGCATGACCATGACCTCGGACCTCTCCCAGCGGCCGGTTCCCTACCCCGATGTCGCTGACGTCGCGCACGCGAGCGCACCGGCCGCGGCGTTCTTCCGGTCGTTCTTCAGCGCCAAGAGCTCCAAGGACATCGAGGCCACGCAGGCCCACTTCCACCCCGCGAAGACCGCCTATTTCGACGCCACGCTCGGCTGGGCCTTCACCAGCCACGCCGACGTACACAAAGGCTGGCAGCAGCTGATGCCCACGTGGCCGGACGCGGCGAAGTCGTATCCCACCGGGATTCTCGGCGACACGACCAGCGGCATCGTCTTCATGACCGACACCCCGGAACTGTTCGGCGCGGAGCTGAGGGCGATCGCCGTCGTCGACTTCGAGGACGGCAAGATCGTGCGCTGGGTCGATTACTGGGATGGGCGGGGCAGCGAGATCGCCCGCACGATGAGCGTTCCCGTCGAAAGCTATCCGCACGAGCTCGGCTCCGATGCGGTCACGGACCGGGTCGGTGCCCTGGCCGACGCGGCACGGAACATCGCCGACGCTTTCGGCGAGGGAGATGCTCGGCCGGTGGCCGATCTGTTCACCTACGATGCCGTGTTCGAGGACATGACACTGCGTTCGCAGATCCGCGGCCGAGCGGCGATCGCGCGCTACCTGGGCCGTGCGCTGCCGCACCTGCCGTACGCCGGGGCATCGATCCGGCACATCGTCGGCAACAGCGTGTCCGGCGGATTCGAATGGCGCGCCGACAACCATCCGGTTCCGCGCGGCGCGGTGGCACTCGTGCTCGACGACCACGGCCAGATCGCCGAATTCACCGCGGTCTGGGACGGCTCGCTCCTTGACGACGCCGCCATCACCGCCGCCGTCGCCTGCTCAGTCGATCGGTAATGGATCGGGAGGGCGGTTCACCGAACAACGGAAGGGCATCATGAGACAGGAATCTGTGCTGGTCGCAGGCGGGGGCATCGCCGGGCTCGCCGTCGCTCGGGCGCTCCGGAGCCACGGCATACGCGCGGTTGTCTCCGAACGCACGGCGCACACCTCTGCTCCGGGGCTGGCGATCAACTTGCCGGGCAACGCGGTAACCGCGTTCGCCGAGTTGGGCCTCAAGGACGAGCTCGAGAAGACGGGCCGGCCGACCCGCCGGCGCGAGTACCGCTCGGCCGCCGGCCGGCTACTTTTCGAGGTCGACGAGGACGAGTTCTGGGGTCCGGACAGCCGGCCGCGTTGCGTACGCCGCTCCGACCTTCTGGCACTGCTCGACGAGCCGCACGAGGACAACCGGCGGCGGTCGGTCATCGAGTCGGTGCGGCCGTCGGCCGGGGGCGCCGAGGCGGCGTTCGCCGACGGGCAGGTGGAACAGCACGACTTCGTGATCGGCGCCGACGGGGTTCGATCCGTGGTGCGTCAGTCTCTCTTTCCGGAGCAGACGTCAAGCTCGGCGGTCATCAGCACCGCCAGCTTCCGCATCATGGCGCCCAATCCCGGCGTCGACTGCTTCACCGCCTGGAGCGGAGACGGCAGCGCGTTCCTGCTGATCCCGGTGGACGACGACGAGGTGTACGCGTTCGCCTCCGCGGCCGGGGGTGGCCACGTCGACGCCGATCCGTCGTGGCTGAGCCGCACCTTCGCGAGTTACCCCGAGCCGGTCAAGCCGGTCGTGGCCCACGCGCAACGCCGTCCGGACGCGTTGTACCACTCACCGATCGAGGAGATCCGGATCGGCGAGTGGTCCCGCGGGCGCATCGCGCTCATCGGCGACGCGGCGCATGCCACCGCCCCGATATGGGCGCAGGGTGCGGCACTCGCCGTCGAGGACGCACTGACGATCGCCGACGTGCTGGCCGAAGGTGACTGGGACACGGCAGGCACCCGTTATCAGCAGCAGCGGCGCGAACGAGTGCGCCACGTGCAGACCGCTACGGACCGATTCTCCGAAGCGCTCGCGCTGCCCCTCGAGGTCCGCGAGCTCAACATGCCGATTGCCGGCCCCAGGGCGTACCGCGAAGTGTTCGGGCCGCTGCGCTCCAAGTAGGAAGCCGTTCCGTCGTCACTCATGGGCGCAACTTAGTCAGCCGGCTTTCCACCACACGCAGCGGACAGACCGGACCGGCTCCCAGTCACGGGCGGGGGCGCTGGAGGCCTTGGGCGAACGTTCGGATGTCTTCGGCCAGGAGGTCGGGCTGCTCGCGGGCGGCGAAGTGGCCGCCGCGTGGCATTCGGGTGTAGTGGACGACGTTGTGGTTGCGTTCGGCCCAGCTCCGTGGGGGCTGGACGAGGTCGGCCGGGAACACGGCGACTCCGGTGGGCACCGTGACGAGGATCGGGCCGGGTGGGTAAGCCTTGTGCTCCCAGTACGGGCGGAAGGTGGCGGCAATGGCGCCGGTGAACCAGTAGAGGCTTGCCTGGGTGAGGATGAGGTCGTCATCCAGGCCGACAGCGCCGTCGGTGTGGTCGGTCCAGGCGTGGTACTTCTCCAGCAGCCAGGCCAGCAGGCCGACCGGGGAGTCGTTGAGGGCGTAGGCGGCGCTGAGCGGGCGGGTGCGCTGCAGGTGTTCGTAGCCGCCCTCCTCGGCGTACCAGCGTTCGCCCTGGTCGAGGTAGGCGCGTTCGGCGTCGGTCGGGTTCGACTGATTCCCGGGGTCGGCGACGGCGAGCACGTGGATGCCGGCGACCGCTTCGGGGTGGGCCTGGGCGAGACGGGCGCTGATGCCGGCCCCGAGGTCGCCGCCGTGGGCGAGATACCGCGGGAAGCCGAGCCGGGTCATCAGCGCGTGCCACAGCTCGTGCGTCGCGATGCCGGGCTTCCGGCTCTGCTCGGGTGTGAAGGGGAAGCCGGGCAGGGAAGGCACGATCGCGGTGAACGAGGGTGCGGCGCCCGCTCCATAGTCGGAAGGGCGGGAGAGGCGCCGGGCGAGTTCGACCTCCTCGAGGAAGGTGCTCGGCCAGCCGTGGGTGAGCAGGATCGGCGTGGCATCCGTCGTCTCGCCGTCGAAGCGCAGGTAGTGCACGGAGGTTCCGTCGAGCATCGCGTGGTGGGACGGAAGCGCGTTGATCTCGGCTTCCCGCGCGCGCCAGTCGAAACCGTCGGCCCAATAGCCGGACAGGCGGCGCAGTTCGCCCGGCTCGGTTCCGGCGCGCCAACCGTCCATCCGCCCATCCATCGGCCAGGGGCGTGGCCACCGTGTCGCGCGTACCCGGCTTCGCAGTTCTTCCCACGCGGATGCCGGGACCTCGATCAGCGGAGCGTTCGGCATGGATGATCCTCCTCTCGCTGTCGGTACGGTCGTGGTGCCCGGCCCGCGCGCATGTCAACCGAGTCGGCGGCGGAACTCCGCGTTGGCGGTGGTGATGAGCTCGTTCAGGCGGTCGATCTCGCAGTCGGCGATGGACACGTCGAGCCGGTCCAGGAGGCCGGCGGGGAGACGGCCGAGGACGAACTCGCGGAAGGCGGCGGCCAGGAAGACGCCGAGCGCCACAGCGGCCCGCCCGAGGATCTCGTTGCCGGACCCGAGGCGGCGCTGGTGCACGGCCTCGGTCAGCCGCTGTTCGGCCGGGCCGGGCCGGCCGGCCTCCTTCAGCGCCAGACCCCAGTTACGCAGAACCTGACTCCGCAGCTCCGGCCGGCCGATCCGATCCGCGCGGGCATGCGCCGACTCGTACGTACGGAAAGCCGCGTCCGGCGGGAACGCCGACGCCAGCCCGAGCTCCGCACTGCGCCGTCGCGGTCCGGAGCCCGGCGAGGGCCGAATCCGTTGTCACGGGGCCGAAGCGTAGTACGACCGGCGGCGCTTGAGGGGACGGTCGCGCGGCTCCGTGGACCCGGGCCCGTCGAGAAGCCGTAACGCCCAACCGCGTAAGTTTCAAAAGCTCAGGTCAGGAAGGCAAGGGCCGATCGGCACCTCGGGACGTGGGCGGACCGAGGGGGAGCGCCGTGGCGAACAACGGGCTGATGGCCGTCTCGCCCTATGGGCCGCTTTCCGGCCTGGCCTTCGAGGTCTACGACCTTACCGCTCACGGCCGCCACCTCGAGAGTCTCGTCGAGGCCGACCGGGCCGAGTTCGTGGTCAACCTGTTCGGTGACTACCGGACCGCGCGGGTGGTTCGGCTGGGGCGGGTCTATGCGCTGGCCGCTCTGGGCCGGCTCGATGAGGCGCTCGCCGTGGGGGAGGCGCTCGCGGCGGAGAGTGGGGAGGCCACCGCGCCGCTGGCGACCAAGGCCAAGATTTTGGCCGATGTCGCGGACACGTTGTTGCGGCTGGGGCGGATCGATGACGGCCTGAATTATGTCGCCCGGGCGTGGGGGCTGCTCGAGGTGGCTCCGCGCGGCACTGTGCGTTATGTGTCGGCGATGTCTTCGCTGTGTGACGCGGCCCGGGCGGCCGAGTTGTTCGAGCTGGCCGATGACTGCATTCGCATTGTCACCGAGGCGTTCGCGACCGGTGCCGACCCGGTCTATCGGGAGGCCGTGCTTCTTCAGAAGGCGGAGCTGCTGCTGGAGTGGGGGCTGCGCCTGGAGCAGATCGGCCGGCTGGAGGAGGCGGCGGGGCTGTTCGCCCGGAGTGTGGCGACGCTGGCCGACTGGGACGGGCTGGACGAGTCGGGTCCGATCGGCGCCGCGCTGCTGGCGGTCGGGGCGGCCAAGACGGGCCGGCCCGAGGTGGCGTTGGACGTGGTCGGCCGGTGGTTGTGGCCGATGCGGGAGGCGGGTCAGAACCACGAGGCCCGGTTGCTGCATCTGGCGTACGGCCTGGTGCTGCGCGAGCGGGGCGACCTGGCCGGCGCGCACCGGGAGTTCGTCGCCGCCGATGAAATGGCCGGGCTTCCGGGGCAGCGCCTGCTGTTCCGGTACGAGCTGGCCCAGGTGGCCGCGCTGGAGTCGCCCGGGGTGGCCACCCAGACGATGTTCCGCGCGTTGACCAACCAGCTGGAGTTGCTGTGGCGGCTGCGGCTGGACCGGCGGTCGATGCTGCGGCAGGCGATCCGCCGGGTGGAGTTGGAGTCGGCGCAGGCGCGGGCTGACCGGGCGGCCGCCTCGGACGCGTTGACCGGGCTCGGCAACCGGCGGGCGTTCGACCGGCTGATGGGGGATTTGCGGGGCGGTGGCGCGCTGCTGCTGATCGACGTCGACCACTTCAAGGGGATCAACGACTCGTTCTCGCACAGTGTCGGCGACCGGGTGCTGGCGGCGATCGCGGGGGTGCTGCGGGATCACTGCCGGAAGGACGAGGTGGCGGTGCGGTTCGGCGGGGACGAGTTCGCGATGCTGCTCAAGACCGAGCCGGCCGAGGCGGCGCGGGTGGCCGAGCGGATCCGCGAGGTGGTCGGGTCCTACGACTGGAGTGTGGTCGCGCCGGGCCTGCGGGTGACGTTGAGCATGGGGCTGGCCCCGTTTGCCGGGGAGACGAGCGGCCACGAGCTGTTCGACCTGGCTGACCGGCATCTCTACCTGGCCAAGCGCAACGGTCGAAATCAACTCGCGGCCGCCTGAGAGCGGCGCTATTCGGCGCCGCTCGCGTTCCAGTTGAGCTGGACGAGCAGCGAGCGGGCCTGGTCCGCGACCTCGGGGTCGGTGGTGACCGCGTACTGGCCGGCCTGCAGCGAGCTGCGGGAGGCGAAGTCGCGCCGGCCACCGGTGGCGGCGTGGGCGATCGCGCCGAAGATCGCACCCCAGGCAGCGCCGATGAGCAGGCAGACGAAGATGACGGCGAACCAGTTCGAGTTGCTGAAGATGCCCAGCAGCAGGCCGATCAGCAGGCCGAACCAGGCGCCGCTGGCCAGTCCGGCGCCGGCCGCCCGGGCGGTGGTGAGCCGGCCCAGCACGTTTTCGACCAGGCGCAGGTCGGTGCCGATGATCGCGGTGCGCTCGACCGGGAACTTGTTGTCGGAGAGGTGGTCGACCGCCTGCTGGGCCAGGGCGTAGTCGGCGTAGCTGCCGACCACGACGGTGGCGGTGGGCGGCACGGCCGCGCCGCCGGTCTGCGACGGCAGGCTGGGCACGCCGGCCGGCCCCGGCGGGACCGAGGACGCGGCCGAGCCGGCCGGTGACGGAACACCGAGGCCGGTGGTCGGCGTACCGCCGGGGCCGGCCGGCGCCGGAGCGCCGGGGCCGGTGGACGGCGGAACGGTGGCGCCGCCGGGTGTGGCGGGGGAGTCGTCGGCTGGGGTGGTCATTTTCGGGCCTCCCTTAAGTGATCAGTCCGTTTCGACAGGGGCGGGTTCGGGGGCGAGGGGCCGCCGGCGAGGGCCGGAGGTGAGCCGCACCCAGAAGACGAAGGAGCCGGCCGCGGCGGCGGCCATCACGGCCGAGCCGGCGAGGAAGGCGACCCGCCCGGACACCAGGCCCGGGTGGAACCGCTCGGAGAAGGCGACCGCGAGCATGCCGAGCACGCCCCCGGCGGCGGTGATCGCGAACGCGGCGAGCAGCGGCCACTGGGTGAACCGGCTGGAGCGCTCGCCCGGCTCGGGGCGGCGCAGGCGGCCGACCCGGATGCCGAAGATGGCGATCGCGCCCCAGGCGAGCACGATCAGCATGGCCGCGATGGTGTCGCTCGGGCGGTGCCACTCGGCCCAGACCGTCGCGATCGCGATCACGGTGACGTAGACGAAGCCGATCAGGGCGACCATCCCGCGTACGGCCCTCGGCAACACCAGGACCAGCGCGTACACGACCGAGGCGGCCGCCGCCGTGTGGCCGCTGGGGAACGAGTTCGGACCCGGGAAGTGGTCGAGATCGGGCCGCACGAGGTGGCCCTTGAGCAACTCGACGCTGCCGTTGGCCCCGATCACCAGGAACGCCGCACCGATCGCGAGGTCGATGCGCTTGCGGAGGATGCCGATCGCGGCCGCCACCACGCAGCCCAGCACCACGCTGGCCAGCGTCGTGTTGTCGAGGGCGCGGCCGAGCACCTGGTCCATCTTCGGGTGGTGCACCCCGCTGCGCAGGGCGGCGTTGTCGACCGCCTGGCCCAGTGAGGTCTGGACGAAGAGGCGGTAGACCAGGTAGGCCCCGGCCACGGCCAGCACCGCGATGGCCAGCGGTAGCAGTACGTGGCCCGGCCCGCGCCGGGGCGCGCTCAGATCGACTGTCTGCTCTCGCGATGCCAGGGCCGTCATCGGCTGGGGTCCTCCTGCTGCGGTGAACGGGGACGGCGGGAATGTGCCCAACCGTCGCGATTTTCAAGCCCCCTCAGTCTCCAGGGTCTCCCTGAGAGCTTCCAGTGCCACCCACCCCGCAGGGCAACTCAGTGGCAACCCGTTGCGCTCTCGTCCCGCAACCGCCCGACGGGACCTTCGTCAGGACCGCCGAAGTAGGACGAGGGGACGTTTTCATGGGCAGGTTGACCCGACGCACGTTCGCCGGGCCGTTGCTGGTGCTGGCCGCGGGGGCCGGAATCGGTCTCGCGCCGGACGCCGCACACGCGGCGACCGGAATTTCCGCCACGATCCGCGTGAACAGCACGCTGATGATCCGCGCGGGCGCCACGCTCGACTCGGAGGTGCTGGGCAGCCTGCGCGACGGCCAGAGGGTGACGGCTCTTTGCGGCGTCACGGGCCCGAGCGTCCGCGGCTCGATCCGTACGACGACCCAGTGGGACAAGTTGAGCACCGGCGGATACGTGACCGACGCGTATGTCGCCGCGGCCAGGAGCATCCCTCGCTGCACGACGCCGCAGGCGCAGAAGGTGCAGTCGAAGCCGGCGGTCAAGACCACGACCGCCTACAAGGTCGGCACCGTCCGCAGCACCGACGGCAAGGTCAACATCAGGACGGGGCCGTCGCCGGCGTCGCCGGTGAAGCGGAGCGTGGCCACAGGGACGAAGGTGCAGGAGATCTGCGGCGTGGTGGGCACGCTGGTCAAGGGCACCGTACGCACGACGACCCAGTGGAACCGGCTGAGCGACGGCACCTACATCTCGCATGCGTACGTCGTCACGCCGACCCTGCACCTGTGCCCGGGTGCCGCCTCGACGCCGCCGGTGTCGACCCCGGCGCTGACCCCGGCCCAGTTCATCGCGGCGGTGGTGCCGGGCGCGCAGGCCGGCTGGCGGGAGTACGGCGTGCCCCCGTCGACGACGATCGCCCAGGCGATCCT
Source organism: Actinoplanes sp. NPDC051411 (assembly GCF_040682075.1). Taxonomy (NCBI): domain Bacteria; kingdom Bacillati; phylum Actinomycetota; class Actinomycetes; order Micromonosporales; family Micromonosporaceae; genus Actinoplanes; species Actinoplanes sp. NPDC051411. The sequence continues at coordinate 55,533 of NZ_JBFBAD010000040.1, forward strand.
CGAGTCGGGCTGGGGCCGGAGCAGCCTCTCGATGACCGACCGGAACTACTTCGGGATCAAGTGCCAGGGCACCGGCTACGGCAAGCTGGCGACCGGCTGCCACGTCTACAACACCACCGAGTGCGGCAGCACCGCGGCCTCCTGCTTCGCGACTTCGGCGAGCTTCCGGACGTACGCCACGATGGCGAACTCGTTCCGCGACCACGGCAACTTCCTGAAGGTGAACAGCCGCTACAAGCCGGCGTTCGTCTACACCAGGGACGCGAACAAGTTCATCTGGACGGTGTGGAAGGCGGGCTACGCCACCGACCCGAACTACTTCACCAAGGTCACCGGGCTGATGGCGACCTACAACCTGTATCAGTACGACACCTGGAAGTGAGCGTCCCGCCCCCATCTGCCGAACCTGGCCGGTGGGGGCGATTTGCGTCTTATGCTCGCTTTAGTGAGGCCAGAAGAGGAAAACCGGGGCGAGGCGAGCACGCGCCGTGGTCGTCTCGGTGGCCCCGTGTTCGCGCTGGCCGTCCTGATCGCCGGGCTCGCCGCCACCGCCCTGATCGTCGTCGCGCTGCGGGACAACCAGCGCGACAACGCCGAGCAGGTGATGGACCAGCGGACCGCGGTCGCGCTGGCCGCCGTGCAGACCGAGACCGAGCGCTACCGGGCCCTGCTCGAGGCGACCGCGGCCGGGATCAGCACCGACGACAGCTTCACCTGGGACGACTTCGACGTCGCGACCGCGCCCCTGGCGACCGCCGGCCTCGCGGGCGCGGTCAGTGTCGCGTACGTCATCCCGAGCCGGACCGAACAGATCGCCGCGACCCAGAGCTTGTGGCGCAGCCGGGGGGCCGAAGGCCTCACGCTGCGCCCGACCGGGCCGGCCGGCACCCACTACTTCTCGATCTTCACCCGGATGCTCAACCAGGTCGGCGAGCCGCTCGACGGCGCCGACGCGCGCGGATCGCCGGAGGCCTCGGCCGCGCTCGCCTACGCCCAGCAGATCGGGCAGCCGACCGTCTCCGACACCTACGTGCTGCTGCGCGACCGCGATCTTCCGGCCGCCCAGCAGCAGCATTCGTTCGTCTTCGTGGCGCCGATCTGGACCCGCGCGCCGATCCCGGTGTTCCGGGGCTGGCTCGTTCTGGGAATGCGCGGCCAGGACTTTCTGTCCGGCGTTCTGCGTACGGTGAGTCAGGGCCAGCTCGACGGGCGACTGCTCGCCACCACGACCGGAGGTGCCCGTTCCACCGTCGCCGACTACACGGTCCCGGGGCACCCGTCCCTGAGCCGCCACAACGACTTCACGGTCGCCGACCAGGAATGGACGCTGCTCACCCGGGCCGACCCGAGCCGGCTGCCGGGCGCGCACAGCATGCTGCCGCCGATCGTGCTGATCGGCTGCCTGGCCATCACCCTCATGCTGGCCGGCCTGGTCCGGGTGCTGGCCACCGGGCGGTCCCGGGCCGTCGCCCGGGTGCACGACGCCACCCGCGAGCTGCGGGCGGCCGAGGCCGAGAGCCGCCGGCAGGCCGGCCTGCTCCGGGCGATCATGGACAGCATCGGGGACGGCGTCGGCGTGGTCGACGAGCACGGCGCGTTCCTGCTGCACAACCCGGCGGCCAAGGAACTGCTCGGCATCGACCTGGACAACGACGACCCGGACGCCTGGCAGGAGCACTACGGCCTGTTCCGGCCGGACGGGCGTACGCCGTTCCCGCTCGACGAACTGCCGCTGATGCGCGCGCTGGCCGGGCACTCGTCGAACGGCGTCGAGATGATCGTCCGCAACCCGCAGCGGCCGGACGGGCTGCTGATCAGCGTCGACGGGCAGCCGCTCGGCGACCGGGCCGGGCAGCCGGGCGCGGTCGCGGTCTTCCACGACATCACCTCGCTGCGGCGCTACGAGAACGACCTGGCCATCTTCGCCGGAGTGGTGGCGCACGACCTGAAGACGCCGCTGGCCGTCATCCGCGGGCACTGCGAGGCGGCCGACGACGAGCTCTCCCACATCGACCAGGCCGGGACCATCCGGGAGACCCTCGGCCGGGTCGTACGGGCGGTCGACCGGATGGCCGCGCTGATCGACACGCTGCTGTCCTACGCGACCGCCCGGGACGCGCCGCTCAAGGTCGTACCGGTCGAGCTGGCGCCGCTGGTCGAGGAGGTCGTGCACGACCGGGTGTCGTACCTGCCGGCCGACCGGCAGCCCGACGTCTACGTCGGCCCGATGCCCTCGGTCGGCGCCGACCCGGCGATGCTCCGGCACGTCCTGGACAACCTGATCGGCAACGCCCTCAAATACGTGCGCCCGGGCGCCACGGCACGGGTCGACATCACCGCCTCGCCCGAGCCGGGCGGCGGCGTACGGATCGAGGTCGCCGACCGTGGGATCGGCATCCCGGAGGCCGACAAACCGGAGGTCTTCGAGACCTTCCACCGCTCGACCGCGGCCGCCGGGTACGCCGGCACCGGCCTCGGCCTGGCCATCTGCAAGCGGATCGTCGAGCGGCACGGGGGCGCGATCGGCGTCGCCGACAACCCGGGCGGCGGCACGCGGTTCTTTTTCACCCTGCCCGCTGCTCTCACCCAGGAGACCGAAATGTCCGAACTCAACCTGCCCGAGGACGACGCCGCGGTGCGCAGCGCCCTGGAACGGGCCCTGGCCGAACGGGCCAACATGGAGAACTCGCGGCTGCCCGGCATGAGCGCACTGCCCGCCGCCGAGCCGAGCGCACACCACGAGCCGGCGGCCCGGCTGCGCGCGCCGGTGCCGGATCATCAGCACGGGAACTGAGGGGTCCGGTCCGCGCCGGTCGGCTCGGTCCGGGTCCGCGAGGCAAGATGGGTGCCATGACCATCCCATCCTTGCCGCTGTCCAAGGCCGCCGACGGCACCACGCCCGAGATGCCGCTGCTCGGCTTCGGCACCTGGCAGATCCGCGGCGACGCGGCCTACCAGGCGGTCCGGGACGCCCTCGAAGCCGGCTACCGGCATCTCGACACCGCCACCATGTACGGCAACGAGGCCGAGGTCGGGCGCGCGCTCAAGGACTCCGGCGTGCCCCGCGACGAGGTCTTCGTGACCACCAAGCTGCCGCCCGAGCGGGCCGGCAAGGAGCGCGCCACCCTCGACGCCAGCCTCCGGGCCCTCGGCCTCGACACCATCGACCTGTGGCTGATCCACTGGCCGCCGTCCCGGGGCCGGGCGGTCGGCGTCTGGCGTCAGTTCCTGGCCGCCCGCGAGGCCGGCCAGATCCGCGCGGCCGGCGTCAGCAACTTCGGCATCGACGAGATCGACGAGCTGTTCGCCGAGACCGGCGAGCGCCCGGCGGTCAACCAGATCCGCTTCGGCCCGACCCTGTGGGATCCGGCCGAGGTGGCGGCCCACCGCGAGCGGGGCATCGTGGTCGAGGGCTACTCACCCTTCAAGACCACCAACCTCCACGACCCGGTGCTGACCGGCATCGCCACCGCCCACGGCGTCGACCCGGCCCGGATCGTGCTGCGCTGGCACATCCAGCACGAGATCGTGGTGATCCCGAAGTCGAAGACCCCGGAGCGCATCGCCCGCAATGCCGATGTCGACGGTTTCGCCCTGACCGACCACGAGATGGCGGCCATCGACAACCTGGGCCGGCATCGGCGGCACTAGGACAGTGCTGTGAGGGACGACACGATCTTGGCAATACCTGGCCGACCACCCCCAAAGGGGCCTTAATCCAGAAGCAGCCGAACCGGGGATCTGCCTATTCTTGCTGCGCCATGTCTATAACTCCCGAGCTGCGCTCCCGCATCGCCGAACTTCTCCCCCGCGACGAGCGCCGGCTCCAGCGCCGTCTCGAGGGCACCCGCAAGATCAGAGACGAGGTGGCCCGCGGCGCGGTGCTGCAGGAGATCGCGGCCGAGGCCGAGCAGGCCCGGCTGCGCCTCGACGCGCGCCTGGCCTCGGTCCCCACGGTCACCTATCCCGCGTCGCTGCCGGTCAGCCAGCGCAAAGACGACATCCTCGCCGCCATCCGCGACCACCAGGTCGTGGTGGTGGCCGGCGAGACCGGCTCCGGCAAGACCACCCAGATCCCCAAGATCTGTCTCGAGCTGGGGCGCGGGGTGCGCGGCCAGATCGGGCACACCCAGCCCCGGCGGATCGCGGCGCGCACGGTCGCCGAGCGGATCGCCGAGGAGCTCGGGCGGCCGCTCGGGTCCACCGTGGGCTACAAGGTGCGGTTCACCGACCAGGTCGGCGACGACACGCTGATCAAGGTGATGACCGACGGCATCCTGCTCGCCGAGCTGCAGAACGACCGGATGCTGCACCGCTACGACACGCTGATCATCGACGAGGCGCACGAGCGCAGCCTCAACATCGACTTCATCCTGGGCTACCTGAAGGAGCTGCTGCCGAAGCGGCCCGACCTGAAGGTGATCATCACCTCGGCGACGATCGAGACCGCCCGCTTCGCCCAGCATTTCGCCCAGCGCGACGGAACCGCCGCCCCGGTGATCGAGGTGACCGGCCGCACCTACCCGGTCGAGGTCCGCTACCGGCCGCTGGTCACGACGACGGTCGAGGACGAGGACTCGGCGGACGGTCGCGAGGAGCCGGTCGACCAGATCGACGGCATCGCCGACGCGGTCGACGAACTCGGGCGCGAGGGCGACGGCGACATCCTCGTCTTCCTCTCCGGCGAACGCGAGATCCGCGACACCGCCGACGCGCTGAACAAACGCAACCTGCGCAACACCGAGATCGTCCCGCTCTACGGCCGGCTCAGCGCGGCCGAGCAGCACAAGGTCTTCGAACGACACTCGCAGCGGCGGGTCGTGCTCGCCACCAACGTCGCCGAGACCTCGCTGACCGTCCCCGGCATCCGCTATGTGATCGACCCCGGCACGGCCCGCATCAGCCGCTACAGCAACCGGCTCAAGGTGCAGCGGCTGCCGATCGAGGACGTCTCGCAGGCCAGCGCCAACCAGCGCAAGGGCCGCTGCGGGCGGACCGCCGACGGCATCTGCGTCCGGCTCTACTCTCAGGAGAACTTCGAGGCCCGGCCCGAGTTCACCGAACCCGAGATCCTGCGCACCAACCTGGCCAGCGTCATCCTGCAGATGACCAGCCTCGGCCTGGGCGACCTGGCCAAGTTCCCGTTCATCGACCCGCCCGACCCGCGCAACATCAACGACGGCGTGAAGCTGCTCGAGGAACTGGGCGCGCTCGATCAGCGCCGGCTCACCCCACTGGGCCGGCAGCTGGCCCAGCTGCCGGTCGACCCGCGCCTGGGCCGCATGGTGATCGAGGCCGACAAGCAGGACTGCGTCGCCGAGGTCATGGTGATCACGGCCGCGCTGTCGATCCAGGACCCGCGCGAGCGGCCGGTCGACAAGCAGCAGCAGGCCGACGAGAAGCACGCCCGGTTCACCGACAAGGAATCGGACTTCTTCAGCTACCTCAACCTCTGGCGCTACCTGCGCGAGAAGCAGCAGGAGCTCTCGGGCAACCAGTTCCGCCGGCTCTGCCGCTCGGAATTCCTCAACTACCTGCGCGTACGCGAGTGGCAGGACATCTACTCACAGTTGCGGCAGGTCGCCCGTACGCTCGGTTTGACCCTGGCCGAGGACCGCGAGGAACTGGCCGACGGCCCGCACGTGCACACCGCCCTGCTCTCGGGTCTTCTCAGCCACCTCGGTCTCAAAGAGACCGACAAGCGCGAATACCTGGGGGCCCGCGGGGCCAAGTTCGCGATCTTCCCCGGGTCGGCGCTGTTCAAGAAGCAGCCGCGCTGGGTGATGTCGGCCGAGCTGGTCGAGACGAGCCGGCTGTGGGGCCGCGTCAACGCCCGCATCGAGCCCGAATGGGCCGAGAAACTGGCGCCCCACCTGGTCAAACACAGCTACTCCGAGCCGCACTGGGAAAAGCGGCAGGGCGCGGTGATGGCCTTCGAGAAGGTCACCCTCTACGGCCTGCCGATCGTGCCCCGGCGCCGCGTCGGCTACGCCAAGATCGACCCCGTGCTGAGCCGTGAGCTGTTCATCCGGCACGCGCTGGTCGAGGGCGACTGGGAGACCCACCACAAGTTCTTCGAGGAGAACCGCAAGCTCCTCGAACGCATCGAGGAGATCGAGAACCGGGCCCGGCGCCGCGACATCCTGGTCGACGACGAGACGGTGTACGCCCTCTACGACGCCCGCATCCCGGCCGACGTGGTCTCGTCCCGGCACTTCGACGCGTGGTGGAAGAAGGCCCGCCGCACCGACCCCGACCTGCTCACGTTCACCCGCGAGCTGCTGGTCAACGCGGGCCGCGACGGGGTCGACCCCAACGCCTACCCCGACGCGTGGCTGGCCGACGGCGTACGCCTGCCGCTGAGCTACTCGTTCGAGCCCAACAGCAAGTCCGACGGCGTGACCGTGCAGGTGCCGGTGGCGCTGCTCAACAAGCTCGACCCGGAGGACTTCGGCTGGTCGGTGCCGGGCTTTCGGCGCGAGGTCGTGGTCGCGCTGATCCGGGGCCTGCCCAAGGCGCTGCGCACCAACTTCGTGCCGGTGCCGGACTGGGCCGAGGCGGTCCTCGACCGCATCCCGGCCCGCCGCGGCCCGCTGCCCGACGCGGTCGGCGCCGAGCTGCGGCGGCTGACCGGCACGGTCGTGCCGGTCAGTGCGTGGCAGCCGGCCCAGATCCCCGACCACCTCCGGATGAATTTCCGCGTCGTCGACGAGCAGGGAGCGGTGGTCGGCGAAGGCCGCGACCTCATCGCGCTGCAGCGCTCACTGGCGCCCAAGATCCAGCAGACCATCTCGGCGGCCGCCGGCGACATCGAGCGCCGGGGGATCACGACCAACGATTTCGGCGCGATTCCGCGCCGGGTCGCCCAGGTACGCGGCGGCTACGAGGTCAACGTGTTCCCGGCCCTGGTCGACGAGGGCGACTCGGTGGCGATCCGCGTCTTCGAGGACGAGCCCTCGCAACGGCTCGCGATGGTGGCCGGAACCCGGCGGCTGCTCCTGCTCACCCTGCCGCCGGCCGCCCGCTACCTGCAGGGGCGGATGGACAACCGGGCCAAACTGGAGCTGTCGCGCGCCAACCCGTACCGCTCGATCGCCGACCTGCTCGACGACTGCGCCGGGGCGGCCATCGACCAGCTGGTCACCGACGCGGGCGGCCCGGTCTGGTCGTCGGTCGAGTTCGCCTCGCTGCGCGACACCGTGCGCCAGGACCTGGTCGACGCGACCGAGGGCGTGGTGACCGAGGTGCAGGCGGTGCTCGCCTCCTCGTACGAGGTGGACCAGCGCATCCGGTCGCTGCGCGACCCGGCCATGGTCCCGGCCTTGGCCGACATCCGGCAGCAGCTCAAGGGGCTCGTGCACACCGGCTTCGTCACCGCGACCGGGTGGAAGCAGCTGCACCACCTGCCCCGCTACCTGCGCGGCATCGTCTACCGCCTCGACCGTCTCGGCGGCAACCTGGCCCGCGACCGGCAGCTGATGGCCCAGATCCACGAGATCGAGGCCGAATACCGCGAGTTGCGGACCGACCTGCCCGACAGCCCCGGCCTGAGAGAAATCCGGTGGATGATCGAGGAACTCCGGATCAACCTGTTCGCCCAGACGCTCGGCACGGCCTACCCCATTTCCGACAAACGGATCTACAAGGCGATGGACCAGCTGCCCGTGTAGCGGCTCCGTTGGCGCTCGGGTGCCGTTCGGTTACCCCCCTGTCGGGCGGCCCCGGCAGGCCCTAGCGTTCTCGCCATGACGAACGAATTCCTCGCCTTCGCCCCGATTCAGGACGCTGCCGCCGGCCCGCTGCTGGACTCCGACACCGCGCTGCTGGACGAGATGATGGCGCGGGTCGGCGTCGACGGACTGATCGCCGCGCTCACCGACGTGGCGGTGCTGGCCCAGATCGACCAGCACGCGGCGGCGATCCGCGACGCACTCTCCGAGGCCGGCCGCCGGGCCGACGCGCCCGGCCTCGCGGCGTACGCGAAGTCCATCGCGTTCGCGGCCCGGCGCGCGGGCCGCCCGCTGCCGTCACCGGGCACGGCCCCGATCTGCGGCCCCGGCTGGATGGCCGCCGACTGGCACCACATGCGCATGGTTGCCGTCTGCGCCATGGCCGACGCCAACGGCCTCCTCTAGGACCGGCCCGAGCCGCGGAGGTCGAGCAGGCGCCGTAACGGATCGGCCCGGGGGCGATCCCTTAGGTATGAAGATCGCGATTGCGCTGGCCCTGGCGGCCGGCATCGCCGGGACGGCCACGCCGGCCCTGGCGGATACACCTGCTCCCGCGGCGACGATCACCCTGGTCGCCCGCTACACGTTCGACGCCGGGGCGACCAACGGCCAGGTGCCGGACTCGTCCGGGCACGGGCCGGCGCTCACCGTGCGGACCGTCGACAACGGCGTCCTGCGGTTCCCCGGGGCGGCGACCGGCGGCCGGTACGCCGCCTTCCCCGTTGTCTGCCCGGTGACCACCCCGTGCCCGCGGAGTCTGCTCGAAGGGGCCAGCACGGCCGACCTCAACCCGGGGAACCGGACGTTCCGGTGGTCGGCCCGGGTGCTGATCAACAAGGACCAGGTCAAGGGCTCGGCCAACATCATGCAGAAGGGTGTGGCCGGCACCGGCAGTCAGTGGAAGATGCAGATCGGCGCCACCCAGGGCCGGGCCCAGTGCGTGATCGGTGGTGTCGGGCTGACCGGTGGCTACCTGGTGCGGTCGGCGACGACCGTGGCCGACGGGCGGTGGCACAAGGTCCTGTGTCAGCGTTCCGGCACCGCTCTCAGCGTCTATGTGGACGACGTGCTCAAGGGGACGGCGACCGTCCCGGCGACGCTGTCGATCTCGAACAGCCTGCCGATCCGGATCGGCGGCCCCAACTTCAAGAACGGCGACATGTATCACGGCCTGCTCGACGACGTGTACGCCGAGCTCGGCTGACCCCTCCGGCGGGCCCGGCCTCGGGAGGCCGGGCCCCTTCCACGGGAGTCAGCAGCAGCACGAGCGCGCCCAGGATCGCGGCGCCGCCGGCCAGCTGCGGCAGCGCCGGGCGGTCGCCGAGGAGGGCCACCGCGGCCAGCGTGCCGACCACCGGGGTCAGGTTGCCGAGCTGCCCGGCCCGCGCCGCGGGCACCCGGGTGATGCCCCGGTTGAAGAGGACGCTTCCGAGCACGCCGCAGACGACCACCGCCACGCAGACCGTCCAGCCGGCGGCCCCGGCCGTGTCGAGCCGGGTGCCGCCGGTCGACCAGGACGCGGCGAGGAACGGTGCCACGCTCAGCGCGCCGCCGGTGCTCTGCCACGCGCTCTGGTTGAGCTCGTCGCCGTCGCCGTTGAAGCGGCGGGTGGAGACCACGAACATCGCGGAGGCCACCACCGCGAGCAGGACCAGCACGTTGCCGAGCGTCGTGTCGGTGCCGGAGGTGCCGCCCGGTTGGAGGGCGACCAGTGCTCCGCCGGCCAGGCCGACGACCAGGGCGACGGCCGACCGGCCGGACAGGCGTTCCCGCAACACGACGAGCGCCAGCAGCACCGACAGCAACGGTTCGGCGGCCAGCAGCAGGCTGCCGCTCGATGCGCTGGTGCGGGCCAGGCCCAGGTCGCCGAAGAGGAAGGCCAGCCCGGGCACGAGCGTGCCGATCAGCATCGGGCGGAGCGCACCGCGCCGGCGCAGCCGCCCGCGCACCGCGGCGGTGATCAGCAGCGTCGCCGCCGCACCGGAGACCTCGACCGCGAGCAGGTCGGCCGGCCGCACGGTCCGCAGGGCGACGACCGAGAGGATCGTGCTCAAGCCGTAGATCGCGGCCGACAGCAGCAACGCGGTCTCGCCGGAGCGCGACCGGACCACCTCGGTGTTCAGCGTTGTCACCCTGACCTCCCTCCCGTAACCGCCATTAAGGTTTCACTGGTTACGGATCTCGTCAACCGATAAAACCTGTACGGTGGTTACATGGCAGACGCGACCGGTCTCGGCGACGAGGAGTTGCTCATCGCCGTGGCCAACACCGCCCACCAGGCGCAGGACGAGTTGACCGACGCGGGCACGGTCGCCGCCTGGTGGCCCGGCCCGAGGGACGGCGCCGCGCGGAGCAGCACTCCCCAGAGCGTCGCCACGCTGCGCGCGCTGCGCACTCTGATTCGCGGTCTGGCCCTGCGCAACAACGGCATCGAACCCGACCTGAGCGGGACGTCGGGCCTGGAGGCGCTGCCCCTGCGCCTCGACCTGCGGGGTGCGCCGACCCTCCGCGCCGACACCCCCGGTGACCTCGCCCGGGACATCGGCGCCGCGACCGTCGCGGCGCTGCTGCGGGCCACCGCCCGGCCGGGCTGGTCCCGGATCAAGGCGTGCCGGGGCGAGGACTGTCGCTGGGTCTTCGTCGACGGCTCGCGCAACACCTCGCGCCGCTGGTGTGCCATGGCGAACTGCGGCAACCGCGCCAAGGCGGCCACCTTCCGCGACCGCCACCGCACTCCCGCCTGAGACCCGGGCCGTGCTCGCGGGCCGCCGGCCGGAGCGCCCGGTCACCCACTTCTTCCGGTGAGCGAGTTCTTCGCGGTCGTCACGCTGGTGCTCGGCGGGGCGCTCACGCCGGCCGGGCAGTGGCTGGCCGACCGACCGGCGGACGTTGCCGACCCGGCGGCCCGACGCTCGACGGCTATTCGGCCGCCAGCAGTTGATCGACCACTTCGGATAGTGTCGGGCCGGTGATGTCGGGCTGCGGCCCGAGCGGGCTGGCGACCACCCCGGGCCGTGCCACCAGGGCCGCCCGGCATCCCGCGGCCAGGGCCCCGGAGATGTCCCAGGCGTGCGCGGCCACCAGGCGTACGGAAACAAGGCCGACGCCGAACCGCTCGGCCACCGCCCGGTAAGGCTCGGGAGCCGGCTTCAGCCGGCGCACCGAGTCGGCCGAGATGGCCGCGTCGAAGAGCCCGCGCAGACCGGCGAAGGTGAGCTGGGCCTCGGCGACCGCCTGCACCGAATTGGTCAGAGCGACCATCGTCACCCCGGAGGCGCGCAGCCGGGCCAGCGCCTCGGGCACTTCCGGATGCGGCGGCAGCGAACTCATCCCCTCGACGATCGCCGCGGCCTGCGCCGCGGAGACGTCCTTTCCGGTACGGGCGGCGAGCATCCGCAACGCGGCGTGCTGGGCGGTGGTGAAGTCGACGTAGTCGCCGGTCAGACCGCCCACAAAGGACAGCTGGAGCATCTGGGCGAACCACTGCGGTCGCAGCGCCGGATCGCCGAAGGTCTCGGTGAACAGCGGGTCGAGCGCGCGCAGGTCGAGCAGGGTCTCGTTGACGTCGAACGCGATGACGGTGGTCATGGCCTCATCCTTCTCCCTTACCAGGTGGTCAGCAGCAGATGGTTGACGAGCAGGGCGACCGCGGCCTGGGCGGCGAGCCACCGGCGCCGGTCGCGGGCCGGCAGCAGCCCGGCCGCGGCGACCAGCCAGACCGCGAACGGCAGCCAGATCCGTTCGACCTCGGCCTTGCTGAACCCGGAGAGGTCGGCGGCGAGAATCGCCGCGAGGGCGGCCAGGGGCACGCCGAGTCGCGCTTTCGTGACCGTACGCGGTAGGGCCGCGACCGCCGCCGGCCCGGCGCTGACCACGAGGATCGCCAGGTCGGCCCAGACCCAGTAGAGGTACGGCCGGCGGGCCGCCAGCCCCTGGTAGTACCGCTGCTGAACCAGGTGATAGCCGGTGAGCCAGTCGAAGCCGGCGGCGGTGAACGCGACCGCCACCGCCGCGGCACCGAGCACGCCCCCGATCAGCGCCGCCCGGCTGCGGCTCTTGATGACGACGGCGAGCGCGGGAAGGGCCATCAGCGCGAGCCCGTAGGAGAGGTAGCAGCCGAGGCCGAGCAGGACGCCGCCGGCGACCGGCCGTGCCCAGCCGCGCGAGGCGAGCAGCATGACCCCGGCCGAGGTGACGCCCGCGAACAGGCCGTCGGCCGAGACTCCCACCCAGACCGCCCCCGGGAACAGCACCAGGAACGGCACGCAGGCCCGGGCCAGACCGTCGTCTCCCAGGTGCCGCATGGTCTGGGGAACGGTGACCGCGACCAGGGAACCGGCCAGCACGCAGAGCAGCCCGGCCCAACCGCCGCCGTGCAGGCCGAACCGGTCCAGGCCGACGAAGACCAGCAACGCGCCCGGTGGATGCCCGGCGACGTGGGTGGTCCAGGAGCCGGGCTGGAAGTCGAGGATCCGGCCGGTGAAGCCGCGCAGCATCGCCGGTACGTCGGTGACGCCGGGGACGTCGTGCAGGTATTCCGGGCGGGTGGTCAGCCGCCCGGCGACGCCGCGCTGCCAGCCGTCGATCAGGGCCAGCGAGAGTGTCCAGGCGACGGCGGTCGCGTAGGCGGTCGCGTGCAGCGTCGCCCAGCGCAGCCGGGCGGCGAGGGCGGGGCCATAGAGGATGGTCGCGGCGGCGACCAGCAGCGCGAACGGGGTGCCGGGGCCGGCGTGGGGGAGCCAGTGGGCGTAGAGGGGGGCCGCGCTCGCCTGGACCGGATGCCCGGCCAGATAGAGCAGGCCGCCGCCGACCGCGGCCACCGCGAACAGGCCCAGCCCGATGGCCGCTGCGGTGAGATCGGTCCGTCGCCCGATCCGCGCCGCCAGGGGCGCCCTGGCGGCGGCCAATGCGGCCGGCAGGCGAGTCAGTCGCGCCGGTTGTGCTGCCGTTGCCGCGCCTGGCTGAGGGGTCAGCCGCCTCGCTCGCTCGGCCGCCGATGCGCCCGCGTGACGGGTCGTCCGGGCCTTTCGCTCCGGCGGGTCGGTCATCCGCGCAGGGGGGCGTGGGCGAACTCGGCCAGGCCGTCGGCGAGGGTGATCTGCGCGCGGAAGCCGAGTTCGGCCTCGGCCCGGGCCGGCGAGGCGACCACGTGCCGCACGACGCCGCGCCGGAACTCGCCCGTCACGACCGGTTCCGGGCCGCCGGCCGCCAGGGCCAGCCCGGCCGCCATCCCGCCGACCGTGGCCGGGCGGCCCGAGGCGACGTTGTAGGCACGCCAGCCCTCCGCGCCGGCCGTCGCGTCGAGGGCGGCCAGGTTGGCCGCCGCGACGTCCCGCACGTGGACGAAGTCGCGGCGCTGGCCGCCGTCCTCGAAGACCCGGGGCGCCCGGCCGGCCTCCAGCGCCGATCGGAAGATCGCGGCCACCCCGCTGTACGGGGTGTCCTTGGGCATCCGCGGGCCGTAGACGTTGTGATAGCGCAGGGCGGCGACCGAGCCTCCGGTCTGGCGGGCCCAGGCGGCACTGAGGTGTTCCTGGGCGAGTTTCGTCGCGGCGTAGACGCTGCGCGGGTCGAGCGGGGCGTCCTCGCCGATCTCCAGCCAGGCCAGCGGGTGGCCGCAGTGCGGGCAACCGGGCTCGAAACGGCCCGCCACCAGGTGGTCGATCCGGCGGGCGGCGGGGCGGACCGGGCCGTGGCGGTCGCAGGCGTACGCGCCCTCGCCGTACACCACCATCGAGCTGGCCAGCACCAGGCGCCGTACGCCCGAGCGGGCCATCGCGGCCAGCAGGACGGCGGTGCCGAGGTCGTTGCAGCCGACGTACTCGGGCAGGTCGTCCAGGTCGACGCCCAGGCCGACCATCGCGGCCTGGTGGACGACCACGTCGACGCCGGCGAGGAGGGGTTCGAGCGCGGCCACGTCGCGTACGTCGGCAAGCCGCAGCGGAATCCCGGCGATGGAGCCCGGCAGGGGTGCCCGATGGGCGCCCGGATGTCCGGAGTCGACGATGGTCACGTCGTCGCCGCGGGCCGCCAGGGCCTCGACGACGTGGGATCCGATGAAGCCGGCGCCGCCGGTCACGAGCACATGGGTCACGGCGCCGAGGCTAGGGCCGCGCGGGGCCGGCGGGCCATGCCCGTCATCGATCCGTAAGAACTGGTCACCTCTTCGTAAGCCCTGGTCGGGGTGCCTGTGGCTAGCGTCGCAGCTCATGACCGACGTGGTGTTGCCCTGCCGGAACGAGGCCCCGGCCCTGCCCGCCCTGCTGTCCCGGATGCCGTCCGGCTATCGGCCGATCGTGGTCGACAACGGCTCGTCCGACGGCACCGCCGACGTCGCCCGGGCCCTCGGTGCCGAGGTGGTCGCGGTGGCCGAGCCCGGCTATGGCGCGGCGGTGCACGCCGGGGTGCTGGCGAGCGATCCGGACGACGGCGTGGTGTGCGTGATGGACGCCGACGGCTCGTTCGACCCGGCGCAGCTGCCGCTGGTCGCCGGGCCGGTCCTGGACGGGAGCGCGCAGCTGGGGACGGGCCGCCGGCGTCCGGTCGGCCGCGGGGTCTGGCCGCTGCACGCCCGGATCGGCAACACGGTGCTGGCCGGCCGGATCCGGCGCACGACCGGCCTGGCCGTGCACGACATCGGGCCGATGCGCGCGGTCCGCCGCGACGACCTGCTCGCGCTCGGCCTGCGCGACCGGCGGTTCGGGTATCCCCTCGAACTGCTGCTCGCCGCGGCCCGGGCCGGCTGGCGGGTGTCCGAAGTGGACGTCGACTATCACCCGCGGGCGGCCGGCACCCGGTCGAAGGTGTCGGGCAGCGCGCTCGGCACCCTGCGCGCGGTGCGGGACATGAGCGCGGTGCTGGCCCGGTGAGCGGCACCCAGGTGATCGTGCTCGCCAAGGCGCCGGTCGCGGGCCGGGTGAAGACCCGGCTCTGCCCGCCCTGCACCCCGTCGCAGGCGGCGGCCGTGGCCGCCGCGGCGCTGGCCGACACGCTCGACGTCGTCACCGACGCTCGGGTCGGCCGGCGGATCCTGGCGGTCGACGGCGTCTACGCGGCGCCGCCCGGGTGGGATTCGGTGCCGCAGCGGGACGGGTCGCTCGGCGCCCGGATCGCGGGCGCTTTCGCCGACAGCTATCGGCGCGGCACGGCCACGGTGCTGGTCGGGATGGATACGCCCCAGCTGTCCACCCAGGACTTCGACTTGATGTTTCGGCAGCTGGCGGTGCCGGGAGGGCCGGGGGCGGTACTCGGGCCGGCGGCGGACGGCGGATGGTGGGCGCTCGGGCTGCGCGACGGCCGGCACGCGGCGGTTCTGGACGGCATCGTGACGTCGACGGCGACCACCGGAGCGGAAACCCGGTCGGCTCTGCGCCGGCGGGGCCTGCGGGTGGCGTCCCTGCGGATCCTGACCGATGTGGACACCGCGGCCGACGCGTATGCGGTGTCGGCCCTCTGCCCGGCCGGCTCCCGGTTCCGGGCCGTGATGGCTTTTGAAGGGGCTGGACGGTGAGCGCGGCCGCGCTGTTCGATGCCGCGTTCCGCAACGTGGTCTCGGGCCGGGCCGCCACCTTCACGGTGCGGCATCCGGCCGGCGGGATCCACCGGTTCGAGCCCGAGCAGTGGTGCCGGGACGCGCTGCCCGGCGACCGCGCCCTGCTCGAACCCTGCACCGGGCCGACCCTCGACGTCGGCTGCGGACCCGGACGGCTGGCCGCGGCCCTCGCGGCGGCCGGAACGCCCGCCCTGGGCATCGACGTCAGCCCGGCCGCGGTGCGGCTCGCCCGCTTGCGCGGCGCCGCCGCGCTGTGCCGGGACGTCTTCGGGCCGCTGCCCGGCGCCGGGCGCTGGCGGCACCTGCTGCTGGCCGACGGCAACGTGGGCATCGGGGGTGATCCGGCGCGGCTGCTCGCCCGGTGCCGCGGGCTGCTCGGGCCGGGCGGAAGCATCCACGTCGAGCTCGCCCCGCCGGGTACGCCCAGCTGGTCGGGTCGCACCGCGGTGGCGGGGTCGGGAGCCCGGCTGCCGTGGGCGGTGCTTTCCCGGGACGACGTGGCTACACCGGCGGGCGCCGCGGGGTTGCGCGTCCTCGACACGCGGACGGAGGCCGGGCGATGGTTCGCCGTTCTGACCGCCCGCTGAACGAACCGGCCCTCCCCGCTGCCCCGGCCGGGCCCGCCGGTCGTGTCCGGCGCCTGGTGACCTGGCTGATGGAGCAGCCGTTGCCGGTGCCGCCCGAGCGGTTGCGGCGCGGGCCGTTCCGGGAGGGTGCGTTCGGGCCCCGCTCGACCCGGCTGACGAGCCAGCTCGGGCTGCTGCTCGGGGTCGCGTTCGGGGTCTGCTTCGTCACCGGGCTGCTCAGCCACCTGATCCAGCACCCACCGGGGTGGTTCTGGTGGCCGTCGCGGCCGGTCTGGCTCTACCGCGCGACCCAGGGCGTGCACGTGGCGACCGGCCTCGCGTCGATCCCGCTGCTCGGCGCCAAGCTGTGGTCGGTCTATCCGCGGCTGTTCACGTGGCCGCCCGCCCGCACGCTGCTCCAGGCGGCCGAGCGGGGCGGGGTCGCGGCGCTGGTCGCGGGCGCGTTGTTCCAGCTGACCAGCGGGGTGTTCAACATCGCCCGCTGGTACACCCCGATGCCGTTCTTCTTCACCACCGGGCACTACTGGGTGGCCTGGCTGACCGTCGGGGCGCTGCTCGTGCACGTCTCGGTTCAGCTGCCGGTCGTGCGCGACGCCCTGGGGACAAGGTCCGAAAAGCGTCGTACCCGGCTGCTTGACTCACCCCACCCAGTGCGGGTTGGGGCGGAGGCCGGCGAGGCGGACCCCGGGCGGCGGCACGTGCTGCTCGGGGCCGGGATCGCGGCCGGCCTCATCACGGTGACCACGGTCGGGCAGACGGTCCGGCCGCTCTCGCGGATCGCCGTGCTGGCCCCGCGCCGGCCCACAATCGGACCGCAGGGCCTTCCGGTCAACAAGACGGCCCTCGGTGCGGGGGTGCGGGAGAGCGCGTCGGACCCGGCGTACACCCTGACCGTGACCGGCCCGGCCGGGCCGGTGCGACTGGATCTGGCCGCGCTCAATGCCCTTCCGCAGTACACCGTGGTGCTGCCGATCGCCTGCGTGGAGGGCTGGAGCGCCTCCGGCACCTGGACCGGCGTGCGCCTGCGCGATCTGGTGGAGATGGTCGGTGCCGACCCGGGCCGGGCCCATGTGCTGGTCGAATCGTTGCAGGCGGGCGGCCACTACGGGAGTTCGACCGTCGAGCCGCCGCTGACCGCGGATTCCTTCACGCTGATCGCGCTGCGGCTGCGAGGCGAGGTGCTGCATCTCGACCACGGCTATCCGGCCCGGCTGATCGCGCCGAACCGGCCCGGGGTGCTGCAGACGAAGTGGGTCGGGCGCCTGACTGTGCGGGAGGCGTGATGAGAAGACCGTTGCTGGTCGCGGGCGTGCTCGCGATGCTCTATGCCGCCGTCGGTTCGGTGCTCGAACTCGGCGGCAAGCTCGGCGGGGTGTTGATTTTCCTCGTCGCCGTGCTGGTGGTGCATGACGCGATCTGGTCGCCGCTGGTGCTGCTGGCCGGCAAATTGTTACGGGGTCCGGTGGTCCGGACGGCCGCGATCGTGGTCGCCGCCCTGACGGTGACCGCGCTGCCGCTCGCGTTCGGGCTCGGCCGGACCGCCGACAACCCGTCGGCGCTACCCCTGGATTACGGCCGGAACCTGGCCCTGCTGCTGCTCGGTGTCGCCGGGGCGACGGGGGTGATTCTCGCCGTGCGACGTAAGAAACGGGCGCGAGCGGACGCACACCCTAGGAAAGTCCGGCACTACGAAAGGTGACATGGCATGAGCGTTCGGTATGGGGTCCTCGCGCAGTTGGAGGCCAAGCCGGGTAAGGGCGCCGAGCTGGCCGCCTTCCTGGAGGCGAGGCGGGCGCTCGCGGTCGCCGAGGAGGGCACGGTGACGTGGTACGCGTTCCGCATTTCCGAGTCCCGTTTCGGCATCTTCGACACGTTCGAGACCGAGGACGCGCGCACCGCCCACCTGCAAGGCCAGATTCCGGCCGCGCTCGGTGAGGTGGCTCCGGAACTGCTGGCCGCCGCGCCGAGCATCGAGACCGTCGACATCGTCGCGGTCAAGTAGCCGTAAGAATTTCACAACGGGCAACCGGGGAAAGGGTCGGTAGCGTCCTGATGATGGGACAGAGCGTGCTGGTCGTCGACGACGACCCCACTGTCAGCGACGTAGTCCGGCGCTATCTGGAGCAGGCCGGCTGCCGGGTGCGGCTGGCCGGCGACGGTGGCTCCGGGCTCGCCGCGATCGACGCCGAGCGGCCCGATCTGGTGGTGCTCGACATCATGATGCCGGGCATCGACGGGCTCGAGGTCTGCCGGCGGCTGCGCGGCACCCACCCCGGCCTGCCGGTGATCATGCTGACCGCGCTCGGCGAGGAGATCGACCGGGTGCTCGGGCTCGAGGTGGGCGCCGACGACTACGTGACCAAGCCGTTCTCGCCCCGGGAGCTCGTGCTGCGGGTGCGTTCGGTGCTGCGCCGGGTCGCCGGGCCGCCGGCCGAGGAGGCGCCGGAGACGCTCACCGACGGCGACCTGACGGTCGACACGGCCCGGCGGATCGCCCGCCGCGGCGGGGTGCCGCTCGCGTTGACCGTACGCGAGTTCGACCTGCTCGTCTTTTTGATGACCCACCCGCGCAAGGCCTGGTCGCGCACCGAGTTGCTGGGCCGGGTGTGGGGCTGGCAGTTCGGCGACCAGTCGACGGTGACCGTGCATGTGCGCCGGCTGCGGGAGAAGATCGAGTCCGATCCGGCCGATCCGGCCCGGGTGCTGACCGTGTGGGGCGTCGGCTACCGCTACGAGCCGGTGGCCGTCCGATGATCTCGCTGGAGATCGGGCTCTACGCGCTGGCCGCCGGGGGCGTCGTCGGGGCCGGCGGCGCGGTCGTGCTGCGGCTGCTCCGGGGCCGCTCGATCCTCACCCACACCGTCGTGATGCTCGCGGTGACCGTGCTGGCCGTGGTCGCCGGGGTGGTCGCGGTGGCCAAGGCGATGTTCCTGTCCGGGCACGACCTGCGGGTCGTGTTGATCACGGTGAGCGCGTCGGCGCTGGTCAGCCTGGCCGTCGGCGCGGTCTTCGGCCGGCGGCTGGCCGCCTCGGCGGTCTGGGCGGAGACCGCCCGCGAACGGGAACGGCACCTCGAGGCCGGACGCCGCGAGCTGGTCGCCTGGGTCTCGCACGATTTGCGTACGCCGCTGGCCGGTCTCCGCGCGATGGCCGAGGCCCTGGAGGACGGTGTGGTCGTCGACCCGCTCACGGTCGCCGACTACCACGCCCGGATCCGGGTCGAGGCCGACCGGATGACTCAACTGGTCGACGACCTGTTCGAGCTGTCCCGCATCAACGCGGGCGCACTGCGGCTCGCCCCGACCCGGGTGCCGCTGCGGGAGGTGGTCTCCGACGCGATCGCCGGTATCGCCCCGCTCGCCGCCAGCAAGCGGATCACGCTGGTGGCGGCCGAGACCGGCTGGCCGATCGTGCAGGCGGGAGAGCGGGAACTGGCCCGGGTGGTCAGCAACCTGCTGGTCAACTCGGTGCGCTACACGCCCGAGGCGGGGACCGTGCAGATCGACGCCGGACACGGGCAGGACGGCGTCTGGCTCGCGGTCTCGGACACCTGCGGGGGCATCCCCGACGGCGATCTCGACCGGGTCTTCGAGGTCGCCTTCCGCGGCGAGCGCGCCCGGACCCCGGGCGCCGGGGGAGGGCTCGGGCTGGCGATCGTACGCGGCCTGGTCGAGGCCCACGGCGGCCGCGTCGACGTGCGCAACACCGGGCACGGCTGCCGGTTCGAGGTGCGCCTGCCCGACCTCGTGGGCGTGCGGTGAGAGCCTACTGACCGAGGCTGCCGACGCCCTTGGCGATCACGAGTACGGAAATCACCAGAGCCGACGTGGACTCGATGCCCATGAGGATCTTCGCGCGGGTCGACAGCGGCATGGTGTCGGTCGGGCTGAAGGCCGAGGAGTTGCTCAGCGACACGTACAGATAGTCGACGATCGCGGGCACCCAGTCGCTGACCCGGCTCGAGCCGGCCTGCACCTCGTCGACGGCGTCGTGGTCCTCGTCCTGCGGGAACCGGAAGTCGGCCGGGGCCAGCTGGTGGCGGGGGAGGTGGGTGCGGGCGACCGGCCCGCCGCGATCCAGTTCCCAGAACGCGAGCCCGTAGACGATCACGTTGGTCAGCCACACCTGCCCGGCGGCGATCAGCAACTCGACGGCCCGGGAGTTGCCGGTGGTGACCAGCTGCCGCAGCAGCAGCACCAGCGCCACCACGTTGGCCAGGGCGATGAGGCCGACCAGGGTCAGCGCGGCCGCGCGCTCCCACGGATTGTCCCGGGTCATCCGGCGCGGGTTGACGATGACGAGCGCGGCCAGCAGCACGACCTCGAGCACCGGGATGACCAGGCGGGGCCCGAGGATCAGCTGCTCGGGCAGCAACGCGTAGAGCGCGATGGCCGCGACCACGACCAGGGCGGACGGCAGGCGCGCCTCGCCCCGCCGGGCCTTGCCTGCCGACACCACCGGCCCAGCATGCCTCACACCGGTGGCGGTTGGTTCACCCATCAGCTTTCCTGATCGTCCAGGCGGTCGGCGCGGCGCTCGATCGCCTGCGCTTCCGCGGTGACCTGATCGCCCAAACTGTGCAACCGGCGCCGCGCCTCCTCCTCCGGGGCGGCCTCGGCGCTGCGATGCAACGTCGCTTCCGCTTCCTCCAGCTGGGTCGCGGTGGAGTGCATCGCCGCGGTGGTGCGCTCCCGGTTGCCGGCTCGTTCACCCGTGGTCATTGCCGACCCTTACCCAGGCGGGGCGATTTACCCACATCACGAATTCGCCTCGGAAGTCCTACTTGGGCACGCCGATCGCCATGACCGCGGTGTCGTCCTCCAGGCCGGCGGCGAAGCCGTCCAGCAGGTCGACGAAGGCGTCGACGGTGGAGGCGGCACCGGCCGGGGACAGGTCGTTCGCGAAGGCGGTGACCGCTTCCACGCCGAATCGCTGCCGGCCGATGCCGGTGCGGGCCTCGGTGACGCCGTCGGTGTAGAGCACCAGGGTGTCGCCGCGCCGCGCGGTCAGCACCGTGTTGGTGTAGGTCGAACTCGGGAACACCCCGACCAGCCGCCCCTTGGTGGGGTGCCGGCCGGCCGTCCCGTCGGCCCGCAGGAGCAGTGGTTCCGGATGCCCACCGCTGGCGACCACCGCGCTGAAGCCGTCGTCCTCCAGCGTCAGGATGCCGAACACCACGGTGCAGTAGCGGGCGTCCTGGCGATACTCCTGATAGAGCACCTGATTGAGATTGTTGAGGACGGCGGCCGGATCGGGGTCGTAGACCGCGGCGGCCCGCAGCGTGTAACGGGCCAGCGCGGTCACCGCGGCGGCGTCGACGCCCTTGCCGCTGACATCGCCCAGGAAGAACCCCCAGCGGCCGTCGTTCAACCGGAAAAGGTCGTAGAAGTCGCCGCCGACCTCGTCGACCGACGCCATCCGGTAGTGCGCCGCGACCTCCAGCCCGGGTGGCGTCTGCAACACCGAGGGCAACAGGCTGCGCTGCAGGTCGGCCACGAGGTGCCGCAGCCGGCCACCCTCGTTCTCGGCGACCCGGCGGGCATGGAGAAGCTCCTGTTCGTAGGCGCGCCGGTCGCGGCCGTCGAAGACGATGGTCCGGACCACGTCGGGACGGCCGTCGCCGCCGGTCCGCACGATCGAACTGACCAGGACGGGAAACGTGCCGCCGTCCTTCGTGCGCAGGTCGAGCGAGATGCCGCTGATCTCGCCCTGCATCGCGAGCAGAGGCGCCAGGTGGGTCTCGTAGTAGAGGCGGGCGCCGACCGTGAGCAGATCACCGAGCCGCCTGCGCCCGACCAGCTCGTCGCGGGTGAAGCCGAGCCAGTCGAGGAGGGTCGCGTTGACTTTGACGATGGTGCCGTCGGGCCGCGAGGTCAGATTGCCGCAGGGGGCATGCTCGAACAGGTCGTCGGCGCTGTCGTCCACCAATGCAGGAACCTTGCCTCGTCGTGATCGACGCCGCGTCGCCCGCACGGCGTATCCACCAGCGTATCTTGGTGCCGGCGGACGACTATTCCGGGACGGCGGCCGCCTGCTCAGGGCCGCACAGGACCTCGTCCAGGCCCGTGACGGCCAGGATGCGCTGAGCCGCCACGCTGGGGTTGACCACCGCGAAGCCGCGGCCCTCCTCCTGCGCGTGGTTGAGGCCGCTGATCAGCACCCCCAGCGCGCTGGAATCGAGGAACCCGACCCCGGCCAGGTCGACCCGCACCGCGGTGACCTCCGGGGACTCGACCTGCTCGAACAGCAGTGCCTGCACGGTCGAGGCGCTGGCCAGGTCGAGCTCGCCGCTGAGCAGGATGGTGGACACACCGGCCTCGCGCGTCATGCGGTGACGCCAGATCGGCGATGACTCCATGGACAGCTCCTTGCGGCTAGGTACGCCTATCCTGCCCCATCGGCCGATGCGGATCAGAGGCGACGACGCGGATGGTGTCCGGCGTCGGGCCGGTCAGGCCCGTTTCCGCCGGACCAGCACGACCACCAGGCCGGCCACCGCCGCGACCGCGCCGATCAGGGCCCACGGGAGCGGACGGCGCACCTGGGGCGGCAGCTGATCCTTGGCCGACACGGCGGTCTCGGTGAGCGCGCCGGCGGCCTGCGCGGCCCGGTCCGACGCCGAGGCGAGCTTCTGCCTCGCCTGGCCGGCGGCGTCACCGATCGCGCCCTTCGCCCGCGTCTTCACGTCGGCCTTGGCGGCCAGGGCCTCGACCGTGTCGCCCAGATCGGCCCGGGTCGCCGCGATCTCGCTGCGCAGCGCCTGGGGATCGGTGGGGGTATCCGAATCGCTCATGACGTCCGGGATGCCCGCGGACCCGCCGTCTGAAACCGGCCACCACCCACCGGTGGCCAGGCCCTACGCCCGGCCCCGGATGCGGTCGGCGGCGCGGGCGGCGACGGCCATGATGGTCAGGGCCGGGTTCGCGCTGCCCTGGGTGGGCAGCACGCTGCCGTCGGTGATCAGGAGATTGGGTACGGCGAACGCGCGGCAGTCGGCGTCGACCACGCCGTGCCGCTCGTCGGCCGCCATCCGGGCGCCGCCGACCAGGTGGGCGTACCGCTTGATGGTGATCACCTCGTCGGCCCCGGCGGCGTGCAGGATGTCTTCCATCACCTTCTGCGCGGCTCGCATCAGCTGCTTGTCGTTGTCGCCCTGGCTGTAGGAGAACCGGGCGACCGGCAGGCCGTGGCGGTCCTTCTGGTCGGCCAGGGTGACCCGGTTGCCGGCCTGCGGCAGGAACTCGCACAGCGCGCCGAGACACGACCAGTGCACGTAGTCGCTCATGTATTCGCGCAGATTGTGGCCCCAATGGCCCTGGGCGGCGACGTGTTCGGCCCAGGTGATCGGCAGCGGCGAGACCGTCTGGATCGAAAACCCTCTTCGGTACGGCTTGGCCGGGTCGGTCTCGTAGAACTGCTCGGAGCTGACCTCGGGCGGCGGCGACTTGTACATCCGTACCTCGGCGTCGAACCGGCCCGCGGTCTGCGGGGCGCCCTGCACCATGAGGTATCGTCCGACCTGGTCGAAGTCGTTGCACAGCCCGTCGGGAAACCGCTTCGAGGCCGAGTTGAGCAGCAGGCGCGGCGTCTCGATCGAATATCCGGCGACCGCGACCATCCGGGCCCGCTGGAACCGGCTGATGCCGTCGCGGACGTAATGCACCCCGGTCGCCCGGCCGGTCCGCGGATCCACCTCGACCCGGGTGACCATCGAGTCGGGGCGGACCTCGGCGCCGTGCGCGAGGGCGTCCGGGATATGGGTGATCAGCGGCGACGCCTTGGCGTTGACCTTGCAGCCCTGCAGGCAGAAACCGCGGTAGATGCAGTGCGGCCGATTGCCGAAACGGCCGTTGACGATCGCCACCGGACCGACCTTCGCGGTGATTCCCGCCTTGCGGGCACCGCGCAGGAAGATCTCGCCGTTGCCGCCGACCGGATGCGGGCGATGCGGGTACGAGTGCGGGTCGCCCCACGGCCAGGCGTCGCCGGCGACCGGCAGCTCCTCCTCGATCGCCGCGTAGTAGCCCTTCAGGTCGTGATAGGAAAGCGGCCAGTCGGCGCCGACGCCGTCGCGGGTGTACGTCTCGAAGTCGCTCGGGTGGAAGCGCGGGGTGTAGCCGGCGTAGTGGACCATCGACCCGCCCACGCCGCGCCCGGAGTTGTTGGAGCCCAGCGGCACCGGGTCGGCGCCGTCGATGACCCGCGGCTCCGTCCAGTACAGCCGGTGCGAGCCGGCCTCGTCGCTGACCCAGTCGCGGTCCGGATCCCAGAACGGGCCGGCATCGAGCGCGACCACGGTCCAGCCGGACCGGGCCAGCCGCTGGGTCAGCACCGAGCCGCCGGCGCCACAGCCGACGACCACCAGGTCGACCTCGTCGGTGTCGTCGAAGCGGCGCATGTCCCGCCGCAGTCCGTGGTTGGTGCGGGTGCCGTCGTTCGGGATCAGCCAGGCCGACTCGTTGCGTTCGCGTACCGGGTTCATCGCAGAGGATCCTCGTCCGGCCGGGCGTCGCGGACCTCGAACGGCTCCCGGCGGTCGACGCCCGTGTTCTTGTATCCGCGCGGGTAGGCGGGGCCCGGGAAGCCCATCTCCGACCACGCGTCCGGGTGGGCGTAGAAGGCGGTGCACGCGTACCGGGTCCACAGGCTCCATACCCGGGACGCCGGCAGGCCGTGCCAATCACCCTCGGCGTCCTGTACGCCCTGGATCAGCGCGTCCTGTTCCTTCTCGGTGGCCTCGGCGAACCCGTCCTCCCGCAGCGCGGCGAGGGTGTCGCGCCAGGCCTGACCGTCCTCCGGCATGTCGGCGTAGCGCCAGCCGTCGGTCTGCGCCTCGGCCAGCCGCGCGTCGATCATCGCCGCGACCGGGATCCGGCCGTCGCCGCCCTGCCCGAGCAGCCGGTCGCACAGCACGGTGGCGATCGCCTGCTCGTGGGGGGTGAAGAAGCGGAAGTCGCGTACGTTGCTCACCCGCTCGAGCACGACGCCGGCGGTCACCGGATCCCAGTGCCGCTGCTGGGCGAGCGCGTCGAAACCGGGAAAGCGGGGATCAGCGCTCACGTCGCAGCACCGCCGCCAGCAGGCCCATCCCACCGACCATGGTCACCAGCAGCGGCGCCAGCAGCGGCGGCCCCATCTCCAGGTTGTAGCGGGCGTTACGCCAGCCGCCGGGCTTCTGCGCGATGCCCCGGGCGTGAAGGTATGTGCCCTGCAGCCCGTTCGCGACGATGGCGGCCGACGCGATCGGCAGCGCCGTCTTGGCCATCCGCCGGCTGAAGAAGCCCGCGACCCCGGCCGCCGCCCCGACCGGGCCGAGCGCGACCGGAACCCACATCATCTTGTTGCCGAAGCTCGCCGAGTCGTGCTCGAAATAGATCTCGGCCGCGGTCACCAGGGCCCCCGCCGCGGTCAGCGCGGACAGGCTGCGCTCGAAACGCCCGGTCTCGACGTTGCCGACCATGCGGTCGATGTCCCATCGCACCGTCGACGACGGCTTCCGCCGGACTCGCATCATGCCCCCAAAGCTCCGCAACTGCCGTATTCGGGCCGTCGAGTGGATGCCCTCCTATCCGCCCGGCCAAACGAAGACGGCTGTCGACTAAGTCACTGGTCCGCGGGCCACCGGAACTGGTTTGTGGGGTCACCGGGACGGGGAAGTCCGTGGCGGCCGGCCCGGACCGTCCGGAAGGAGAACCCCGACGTGACCACCCTGCGCGCCCTCGTGCTCTGCTGCTCGCTCAAACCCTCACCGGCGCCGTCAAGCTCGGAACTGCTCGGCCGGGAGGTGCTCACCGCGCTGGCCGACCACGACGTCGACGGCGAGATCGTGCGGGTCGCCGACCACGGCGTACGGTTCGGGGTCTCCACCGACGAGGGTGACGGCGACGGCTGGCCGGCGATCCGGGAGAAAATGCTCGCCGCGCAGATCCTGGTCATCGCGACGCCGATCTGGATGGGCCAGCCCTCCAGCATCTGCAAGATGGTGCTGGAACGCCTCGACGCCGAACTGTCCGAGACCGACGACCGGGGCCGCCTGCTGACCTACGGCAAGGTCGCCGCGGTCGCGGTGGTCGGCAACGAGGACGGCGCCCACCACGTCACCGCCGAGGTGTTCCAGGCACTCAACGACGTCGGCTTCAGCATCGCGGCGGCGGCCGGCACCTACTGGGTCGGCGAGGCGATGGGCAAACTCGACTACGACAAGGCCGGCCCGAAGCCCGACACCACCGGCGGAGCCACGAAGACCCTGGCCGCCAACACCGCCCACCTCGCCCGCCTGCTGCAGGCCGAACCCTATCCGGCGACGTGATCCCTCAGCTGAGATGGAACTTCGGGTCGGCGGCCAGCGCGGCCAGCCGCGGAACGGTCAGGGGCAGCATGGTCAGCGCCTTGAGGCTGCTGGCACCGTTGACCGCGTTGCGGCTCTGGGCCGCATAGACGACGGTGACGCCTGGCAGTCGTCGCGCATGCTGCAGAACGTGCCGGCCAGCACGCACGGACCGGTGGCGGTCACCGGGTCGCCGGGCGTGTGCACCTCAGCCAGGAGACGGCCGGTCCGGTCGCCCTTCGACACGGCGGCCGCGGCGAGGTAGCTCCAGCCGTCGCCGTCGACCTGGGCCTGATGCTCCTGAAGGGGCAGGCCGGAGCCGGTCTTGCCGGCCGGCCGGGCCCAGCCGGCCGGGACCGAGCGGGTGACCAGCTCGAGCAGCTTCACGCCCAGGTCATAGCGGCTGCCGAAACCGGGGCGGTCGCGTCCTCCTGGGGCTGACCGTCGCCGTCGAGCGGCCACGACGGCTTCGTGTCGGTCGGTTGGGGAATGGCGGCAGCGGTCACCGGCGGCGTCTCTCGGGGCTGCGGCTCGACGGCCCGCACCTGCCCGCTGAACGACGTCGACCGCGCCCGGTCGACGTCGTTTGGCGGCCAGAGGCCATATCTTGCTCTAACCAGTGCGCGTATTCGATCAGATGCGATTAGGGCGTGTATCGAAGTCGGCGGTGCCGGTTGATGTTCACGGCGTGGCGTTGATCGATAAATAGCGAGGTCTCCGGTAGATGGCTTAACGACCA
>NZ_JBFBAD010000041.1:0-45090 GCF_040682075.1 Actinoplanes sp. NPDC051411
CCCACACCCCCCCCCCCACGTGGGCGCCGCGCCGGGGCGCCGCCCCCCCGGCCGGGGGGTTACCCCGGCTGCTTTTGCCAACCCGTGGTGGCGGCCGGCGGGGGGGGCCCGCCCCCCCCCGCGGCAACGTAGGGGCATCGGTCAGAGGTAGGCGCCGACACCGGTTCGGCTGCGGATGTCGCGCAAGGCGTCGTCGACCCGGTTCAAGGTGGTGACCGCGGTGGCGACCCACCCCGTCAGGTCGAGATCGGCGGCGGCGGCGTCGTTCGCGTGGTCGACGAGAGTGCGGACCGTGTCCTGGAACGCTCTGACGCTGCTCGTCAGGCCGCTCTCGCGATCGGGTTTGCGGGCGGCGAGATCGGCGAGCCGCTGGCTCGGGCCGACCAGGGCGCTCGCGGCGTCGGACAGCGTCGCGTTGCCCGTGGCCAGATCGTCGACCGTGCGCCGGATCCGGCCGAGAATCGCCTGGGCGTCCAGCAGAACGGGGTCGGTCGACCGGGTCGTCTCCGTCGCCGACACGTACAGGCCGAGGTCGGGCTCGGAAAGCAGCGGCCGGGCCGCGCCGTCGATGTAGCGGATGAACGACGCGGGCAGGGTTATCTTGCGGGCTCCCAGCCAGATGTTGTCGCGCGGAGGCGCCGATGAACGGGCCTCGGCGACCGCGCGCCGGAACAGCTCAGGGTCGGCCGTCAGATGGTGGTAGAGCTCCTCCCAGTCGCCCCGGGCACTCATGCACTGCAGCGCGAGCAACACGTTCGGATCGAGCGCCTCAATTCTTGACTGCAGCATCTTCAGCTGAAGCAGATACGAATTGATCAGCCGCTTGACCTCGCGCGGATTGACGGTGTCATCGCCGGGCAGATAGGTGAGGTGCCGCCGGACATTCGAATCGAAGTCGGCGCGCTGCTCGGGCGACAGCTCGGAATTTTCGGCCAAGGCTCCGAGGTAGTCGTTCAGTTGCTCCGTGCGGATGCGAGGGAGCGCGAACGGCACCTGGAACACCTTCTTCACATAGTCCTTCACATAGTCGCGGGGTGTCCGGTCCGAATACGAGAGAGGGCCGCTCGCGCCCGCCTGGAACTTCAAGGTGACCGCCCGCTCGACGATCGAGTGATCGAGGCCGGCCACGAACACGAAGCCGTCGATGTCGAAAAACAGCTTCATCGACTCGAGCATCTCGAGGGCCCGGTCCGGCAGGCAACGGTCGAGATCGTCCACGAACACCACGACCCGCCGGAAACCGTGCTGCGAGAACTCCCGGGTGGCATCGTCCAGGGCACGGAACCCGGCCTGGTAGAACGACAGGGCGTGGTGCTCGGTCTCCGGAGCGTCCATGAAGGACTGAAGCACCTTCGCGGGTTCCAGCTTCGCCTCGAGCCCGAAGAACGAGGCAGAGAGGGTCGCGCCGGCGAGCAGCGCCTTGCCCGCGCGGGCCACCGCGGCGGCGGCCTTTCGCGCGGCGCCGGCCTCTTTCTCGTCGGCCACCGACTGGGCGCGGGCGAGAAGCTCGATGCGCAGCAGATCAAGAAGCGGCACGATCAGGTGCGGTTCACGCTCATAACGCCAGGCGTTGAACCACACCGTCACCACGTCGTCGCGCTGCCGCAGCAACCGCTCGATGGTGCGCATCAGGGTGGTTTTGCCGGAACCCCATTCCCCGAAAATGCCGACGGCGAACTGCGGGGTGCTGCTGGAGATCAGGTCGGCCAGGGCGGTGGCATAAGTCGCGAAACCCAGACCGGGACGGGGCGCGGCGTCGTCGAGCAAGACCTTGTATTGATCGTACGCGGCCATCGTGTGCTCCATCCGAAATGGGCAGCGCAGACAGCGGCAGCCTAGCAATGCGGCCGGTCTCTCTCGAGGCGGATATCGGTCAGACGGAGGACGTGATCGGGCCGGCGTATGCAGCGACCTCAGCAGGGAGGCGCGGCGCGGCGCAGGGCGGGCCGGCTCGGTGACGCGCCGCCATGGTCTCAGCGTCCGGATTCTGCGCCGTGAAAGGCCGGGCGATGAGCCGGCGCCCCACGAAAGGCTCGGTCCGTTCACCGGCCGCGACGCGTTCTTTCGGCGCGGCCGGCCCGGCCGGTGGCGCGAGATCCTGACCGAAGAGAACTCGCCGGCGGGGGCTTCCGTGGAATTTCGGGACAGCGGATAACGGCTGGCGGCGCGGGAGCGCTGCGGTGGAGTCGCGTCGGGCGGTTGTGCGGGTGGTCGGCCGAGGTTCTGCCGCGCCGGGCAGCCCCCACAGATCGAGCTCATCGCGGTGGGCCGGCGGCGGGGTGACCAGGTGCTGCCGCAGCGCGCCGGCTGGCGCGGGTCGAACTCGTTTATGCGGGCGGAGCGAGGCAGATGACCGCGGCGTTGGTTCTTGTCTTCAGCGCGTTTCCGGTCGTAGTAGGCCCGGATGAGCGGGTCGGACGGGCTGCGAACGCGGACAGGAAGAACGCGCCTTTGCCGGCGTGTTCGCTGCGGATGCAGGTGCCCGAGCGGCGGGTCACCGCAGCGAGTCCGGCGTAGGCGGCCCTGTGCTCTGCGGTGGGGAACGAGCTGCCGTCGCCGACTTCGAGCAGAATCCGGGCTGCGGTCCTGATGCCGATGCCGGGCATCGAGGTCAGGACCGAGGAAAGAGGGGGCACATCAAGCATCCCTTCGACCTGCCCGGCGGCCTGATCACATTGTTTCAGCAGGTCACGCCGGCTTGACGATCTCGGCGAGTTGCGAGCGGCCGGCTTTGCGCAGCCCGGCGGGGCCGCCGCACCGCGACAGCGCTTCGAGGACCGCCGGGTGGCTGCACTCTAGGGACCGGCACCCTCTCCAAGCGCGGGTGGATGGGGTGAGGAGGCCACGGATCCGGTCGGCGATGCGGGGTGACCGCACCGGCGAAGTCGTCGTCGTAGCCGGCCAGCATCTCCAGCTCGGCGAGAGTGTCGTCGCCGACATCGACCCGGCGCAGCGTGTGCGGCAGCGTACGGGCGGCGTCAGCGATCACGAAGGCATCGCGGGCGTCGGTCTTGGCCGTACCGGGGTGCAGGTCCGCGAGCCGCGCATGACCAGACCGGGCAGGGAGCCGACCTGATGCCCGCAGGCCCGGGCGACCGCGACGGGCAGCGCACCGATCGGGGCCGGCTGGTCGACCACAGTCAGGATCCGGCCGTGTCGGCCGAGTCTGTCGAACAGTTTCCACAGCCTGGCCTCGGTGTTCGGCAGCGGCGTCGTGCAGCCGCTTGCCTACCGGGTCGAGGGCGACCGCATGATGGTCGGTCTTGCCGATGTCCCAGCCAGGAACACGCCGTACTGGTTGTGCAGGCTTCGCCTCCCCAAAGTCCACATCGACTCGGCCGCTGGTCAGAGCGTCGACCTGCCGGCAGCCATGTTACGAACAGACCGACCCCAGGGGTGGCCCGGTCTCTCAGCGGTCCGCCGACGCCACTCAGCCCGGCGACAACACCCCCGGATCATGCGAACGGGGGCGGTAAGTCGTACCGGACCGAGCGACCGAGCAGTTCCCGTGCGGAGGGGCGGTGGGCTATTCGCGGGCGGCCAGCAGCGTGACCGGCGGCCGCCGGGTGGCCGACC
The DNA here is from genome assembly GCF_040682075.1 of Actinoplanes sp. NPDC051411. Taxonomy (NCBI): domain Bacteria; kingdom Bacillati; phylum Actinomycetota; class Actinomycetes; order Micromonosporales; family Micromonosporaceae; genus Actinoplanes; species Actinoplanes sp. NPDC051411. The sequence continues at coordinate 3,577 of NZ_JBFBAD010000041.1, forward strand.
ACGCGGTGATGAGGCTGGTCGCGGCGGTTACCAGGAGGGCGACCGCGCAGAGGGCGGCGATCAGCGGCCACGGCAGGGACAGGGTGGCGTGCCCGGTGACGGCCGACGTCGAGGCGGCGGCCGCGATCAGGGCGCCGGTGGCGGCCACGCCACCCAGGAGCAGGCCGGCGACGGTGACGGCTGAGGACTCGACCAGGGTGGAGCGGATCACCTGGGTGCGGGTGAGGCCGGTGACGCGGGCCTCGGCGAACTCGCGGCGGCGGGCGGCGGCGCCGATGACGATCGAGTTGATGACGCCGATCAGGGCGTAGAGGCCGCCGAGGCCCATCACGACCAGCTCGATCTTGTTGCTGGTGGAGTTGCGGGCGGCGGCATCGGCCTTCAGCCAGGTGTCGACGTCGGAGACCTGGCCGATGCGGGACAGGGCCGAGCGTACGGCGGCCGGCCCTGCGCCGGGTGCGAGGGACACGAAGGACTGGGTCGGGGCGTCGGCCAGCAGCCTCGGCGGGACCAGGCCGGAGGGCAGCAGGAGGTTGGCGCCGCCGCTCATCGTGGCCGGCACGCCGCCCGCGACCGGAAGCACGGTCAGGTCGCCGTCGGGCAGTTTCACCCGGGCGCTGCCGCTCGACGGGACCTCGCCGCCCGGCCCGGCGGCCACGGAGCGGCCCTTCAGCGCGGTCAGGGCGCTGCCGGCGCCGTGCGCTTTCGCGTACGCCGGGGGGTCGATCACCAGGGCGCTGACCGTGTCCGACTCCTCGTCTTCGCCGTGGCCGGTGACGAGCGTGGCCGGCACCGAGGTCTCGGTCGAGGCGGCGGCGACCCCGGGCACGGCGGCGACGCGGGCGCCGACCGGGCCGGTGGCGTCGACGACGAGGTCGGCGTGGGTCTGGGCGCGCATCTGGTCGACGCCGGAGGCGGTGAACGTCGCCTGGGCGCCGGCCGTGCCCGCCACCAGGGCGACCAGGACGATGACCGGGGCGGCGACCGAGGCGCTGCGGCGGCGGGCGTCCCACAGGTTGGCCCGGGCGAGCAGGCCGGTGGCGCCGGCGCCGGTCGGGAGCAGGCGGGCCACGAGCGGCACGATCAGGGGGCTCAGCGCGGCCGCGGCCACCGCGGCCGGCAACGGCACGTTCATGGCCATCGCCGCTCCGCCGTCGACCCCGCCGTGCGGCGCGACGATGACCAGTGCGAGCGCGCCGCCGAAGAAGAACAGCGCGGCGATCCAGCGGGTGACGGTCATGACGCGCGCCGCGTCGCCGGTGTCGCGGAGCGCTTCCAACGGGCGTACGCGGGAAGCGCGCCTCGCGGCAACCGCCGCGCCGGAGACCGCCAGGCCGATGCCGGCTCCGAAGGAGACGGCGAGGATCCACTCGCGCCACTGGCCGTGGAAACCGTCCGGCACGAAACCGAGGGTGCGCAGCAGCCACTCCTGGGTGGCCATCACCGCGAGGCCGGCCGGGACGCCGGCGGCGGCACCGAGACCGCCGAGCAGCAGGGCCTCGCCGAGCAGCAGCCGGCGCAACTGGCCGCGGCTGCCGCCCACCAGGCGCAACAGCGCGAGGTCGCGGCGGCGCTGGGCGACCGTGAACGCGAAGGTCGAGCTGATCACGAAGCCGGCCAGGAAGGTGGCGATGCCCAGCACGATGCCGAGCATGGAGACGACGGCCGCGATGTTGTCGGAGAACTCCAGGCGGGCGGTGGCGCTCAGGACGGCCGGCGGATCCATGGTGGCGGCCGAGATCAGCAGGAGCAGCGAGGACTGGACGAGAGCGACGCCGAGGGTGACGGAGACGAACGCGCCCGCGAACAGGGGCCAGCGCTCGGCCAGGCCGGCCCGGCTCAGGCCCATCATCGCGCGGCCTCCCATCCGGCGAGCCGGTCGGCGACCTCGCGGGCGCTTCCGCCGGCCAGACGGTCGACGACCCGGCCGTCGCGCAGGAAGACCACGGCGTCGGCCCGGGCCGCGGCGAGCGGGTCGTGGGTGACCATGACGATGCTCTGGCCGGCGTCGGCCATGCGGCGCAACAGGTCGAGCACGACCCGGGCGGCCGACGAGTCGAGCGCGCCGGTCGGCTCGTCGGCGAACAGCACCTCGGGCCGGGTCACCATGGCCCGGGCGATCGCGACCCGCTGCTGCTGGCCGCCGGAGAGCTCGCGAGGCTTGTGCCGGGCCCGGTCGGCGAGGCCGACCGCGGCGAGAGTCTCTCGCACTTCCGACGTACGCGGGCGACGGCCGGCCAACCGCAACGGCAGCGCCACGTTCTGCGCGGCGGTCAGTGAGCCGATCAGGTTGAAGCTCTGGAACACGAAGCCGATCCGCGTGCGCCGCAAAGCGGTCAGCTCGTGCTCGCGGGCCGTCGTGAGGTCGGTGTCTCCGATGAGGACCTGGCCGGCGTCGACCCGCTCGAGGCCGGCCGCGCAGTGCAGGAGGGTGGACTTGCCGGAGCCGGACGGCCCCATCACGGCCGTCCAGCTTGCCCGGGGAAACTGCAGTGTCACGTCGTCGACGGCCCGGACCACGGCGCTGCCCCGGCCGAAGACCCTGGTCACGCCGCGCAGTGTCACGGCCGCGTCAGCCCTGGTCATGGTCGTTGTCGTCATGGCTATGACGCTAGGGTGGCGGGCGGCCGGGGTCATTGGGGGAGGCCGCCCTCCTTGCGGTAGGGCTAGCCGTACCCCGCTGGTGTCTCAGAGGCGGAAGCCGCCGCTGGCCTCGATGCGCTGGGCGGTGATCCAGGCGGTGTCGGGGGAGGCGAGGGCGGCGACCGCCGGGCCGATGTCCTCGGCCTGGGCGATCCGGCCGAGTGCTGTCATGCCGCTCATCGCGGTCTGGGCCTGCTCGCTGTTGCGCAGGTAGGCGTCGGCGAAGTCGGTCGCGACCGGTCCGGGGGCGATCGTGTTGACGGTGATGCCGCGGGCACCGAGTTCGGTCGCCCAGTAGCGGGTCAGCACCTCGACGGCGCCCTTCATCGAGGCGTAGACGGCGTAGGGCACCGTGACGAAGCGGGCCAGGCCGGTCGAGATGTTGATGACGCGGCCGTTGTCGGCCAGCAGCGGCTGCTCGCCCGGGGCGGCCGTGGCGAGGGCCTGGGTCAGCAGGTAGACGCCCTTGTAGTGGACGGCGAAGAGCTGGTCGATGGTCGCCTCGTCGGTCGCGCCGAGCACGGTGTTGCCGGAGAATCCGGCGTTGTTCACGAGAACGTCGAAGCTGTCGCGGCCCCAGCCCTTGAGGACCGCCCGCAGCGTCTCGGTGAACTCCGGGAAGTCGCCGGGCACGCCGGTGTCGAGCTGGATCGCCTCGGCGGTACGGCCGCGGGCGGCGACGGCCTCGATCACCTCCCGGGCCTCGTCCGCGTGCGACCGGTAGGTGAAGACGACGTCGACGCCGGCTCCGGCGAGGGCTTCGACGGCGGCCCGGCCGAGGCCACGGTTGCCGCCGGTGACGAGCGCGATCTTGCTGGGCATGGGTTGCCTCTTCCTGTTTTTCGACGGCTTCCTGTTTTTCGACGGCGCGGTCGGCCGTTCTGTATTGATCGTGGACCGCTGGTCGGCGGAGAGGCAGGACCCGTTTACCCAGGGTTCGGCAGTCCCTGGGTAACGCTGAAAGGGCGGAGCCCCGATGGGTGTCGCCAAGTGGCGGTGGGCGCGCCGCACCGTGGCCAGAGGTCCAGGACGGCCTTGTGGTTGATGTTGTCGCCGGATGCGGGTTCCGGGCTGGGGTGGCCGGCTGGTCGACCACGACCACGTCCAGCACCGAACCGTCGCGGGCGGGTTTGTCGAACACCTCCCGCAGGCGGGTCTCGGTGGTGACCACTGCTTACCGCCCCGGCCGACCGCGACCGGGTGGTGATCCTCCCCCTGCCCACCGCGAGCCCGGGGAACACCTGGTGTCGCCGTGCACTGCATCGGCCGCCCGGCCGCGCCCTGCCTGCCGATCGCCGATGTGGCATCGACACCCGGCCGCCACGTCACGAGGAGATCTATGCGCCGATGTCGCGCTGCGGCCTTGACCCGCCGCTCTCGTCGCGTGCGGCAGCGGCGCAGCCGGGGGCTGGGAACGTGCGGTTGGGGAGTTGGTCGGGCGTACGGAAAAGGGTTTTAAAAGCCGATGTCGAGGCCGGCGTAATTTTCGGCCAGGCCGCGCGCACCCGCCTCGCTCGAGGTGACCCAGCGGAGTTGGGAGAGCTGCAGTTGGGCGTCGAACTCGTCGCCGGAGGCGTGCAGCATCGTCGTCATCCACCAGGAGAAATGGGTGCAGCGCCAGACCCGGCGGAGGGCGTCGTCGGAGTAGGAGCCGGCCGGGCCGGCATTGTTTTCGCGGAGCCAGGCGGTCAGGGCGCGGCTCAGCAGGGCCACGTCGGCGATCGCCAGGTTGAGGCCCTTCGCGCCGGTCGGAGGCACGATGTGGGCGGCGTCGCCGGCCAGGAAGAGGCGGCCGTGGCGCATCGGGGTCTGCACGTAGCTGCGCATCGGCAGCACGCTCTTGTCGGTGATCGGGCCGGGGGTGAGTTTCCAGCCGTCCTGGCCGTGGCCGAGGCGGGTCGCCAGCTCGTCCCAGATCCGCTGGTCGGGCCAGTCGCCCGGGTCGGTGCCGTTGGGGACCTGGAGGTAGAGGCGGCTGACGGTGGGGGAGCGCATGGAGTGCAGGGCGAAGCCGTTGGGGTGCCAGGCGTAGATGAGTTCGTCGGTCGAGGGGGCCACGTCGGCCAGGATGCCCAGCCACGAATAGGGGTAGGTGCGTTCGTAGTGGTGGGCGGGGACGGCGTGGCGGCTCGGGCCGAAGGAGCCGTCGCAGCCGGCGATGACCTGCGCGTCGAGCCGGGCGCTGCGGCCGGATTTGTCGGTGTAGGTGAGGTAGGGGGCGTCGGTTGCCACGTCGTGGAGGACCGTGTCGGTGACCTCGTAGACGACCTCGGCGGTGCCGGCGGCCACCAGGTCCTTCTGGACCTCGGTCTGGCCGTAGACCCAGACGCTGCGGCCGGTCAGGTCGACGAAGTCCAGGTGGTGGCGTTCGCCGGGCCATTGCAGGTAGACGCCGCGATGTTCGTGGCCCTCGGCGTGGAGGCGCTCGCCGAGGCCGGCCTCGGTCAGCAGTTCGACGCTGGAGTGTTCGAGGATGCCGGCGCGGATGCGGGAGGCGACGTAGTCCTGCGAGCGCGTCTCGACGACCACCGAGGAGATGCCGCCGCGGGCCAGCAGGTGGGCGAGCAGCAGGCCGGCCGGGCCGGCGCCGACGATGGCGACCTCGGTTCTCATCCTCCAAGCCAACGGCAGTGCGGGCCGACCGGCAAGGGCCTATTTCCACCCAGCGGAAGCCAGGGTGCGGCTGATGCCGCGAGCTGCGACCTGCAGGGCGGAGACGAGGCGGGGCTTGTCGCGGCGAAGGTCGGCGACGACGATGCCCAGGGCGGCCACCACCTCGGTGCCCGAGGAGACGGGGACGGCTATCGAGCTGGCGCCCAGGCTCATCTCGTCGCCGGTTGTGGCGTAGCCGTCGAGGCGGACGCGTTCGAGTTGAGCTACCAGCCGTGCCGGGTTGGTCAGGGTGTATGCCGTGACGCGCGACAAGTCGGAGAGAACGGCCTCGATGACCGGCGGCGGGGCGAAGGCCAGGAGGACCTTGCCGACCCCGGTCGCGTGCATGGGCAGGCGCGAACCGATCTTGCTGACCACCGGCACCGACACGTGGCCCGACAGCCGGTCGACGTAGAGCACCTCGGTTCCGTCGCGGACGGCCAGATGAACGGTCGCGAGCGTCGCGCCGTAGAGGTCGTGGAGGAACGGCGACGCGGCCTGCCGCAGGCCGGACTGGACCGGCGCGAGCAGCCCGAGGTCCCACAGCCGCCGGCCGATGACGTATTCGCCGCCGGGCAGCCGGTCGAGAGCACCCCACTTCTGCAGCTCGGCGATCAGCCGGTGGGCGGTCGCGAGGGGCAGGCCGGCCCGCTTCGCCAGCTCGGTCAGGGTCAGGCTGCGGTGGTCGGGATCGAACGCCCCCAGCACGTCGAGCGCGCGCGAGGTGACGCTGGGCGGCATCATCGGGTCCTTCCACTGAACGGAAGGCAAGTATCGCGCCCGGCCACTCCAGCGCCTAGCGTCAGCCAGGTGGACACCCAGGCCGACATCAACGCGGAGATCGCCGCGCGGGCCGGGGAGAAGGGGTCGCAGCCGCGCCTCGACTACCCGCCGTACCGCAGCAGCGTGCTCCGCCACCCCATCCACGAGCCGCACCCGGTCGACCCGGAGGGCGTCGAGCTGTGGGCGCCGGTCTTCGGCCACCGCGACGTCGGCGACGCCGAGGCCGACCTGACGATCCAGCACGCGGGCGAGCCGATCGGGCAGCGCATGACGGTCGGCGGCCGGGTGCTCGACGGGGACGGCCGGCCGGTCGCCGGTCAGCTGGTGGAGATCTGGCAGGCGAACGCGGCCGGGCGCTACTGGCACCAGCGCGACCAGCATCCGGCGCCGCTCGACCCGAACTTCACCGGGGCCGGGCGCTGCCTGACCGGCCCCGACGGCTCCTACCGGTTCACGACCATCCGGCCGGGAGCCTACCCGTGGCGCAACCACCTCAACGCGTGGCGGCCGGCCCACATCCACTTCTCGCTGTTCGGCACCGACTTCACCCAGCGGCTGGTCACCCAGATGTACTTCCCGGGCGACCCCCTCTTCGAGCTCGACCCGATCTTCCAGTCGGTGACCGACCCGGAGGCCCGCGAGGCGCTGATCGCCGCCTACGACCACGACCTGACCACGCCCGAGTTCAGCGCCGGCTATCGCTGGGACATCGTGCTGACCGGCAGTCACCGAACCCCGTTGGAAGAGGACGCCGAGTGAACCCGTCGCCCGGACAGACCGTAGGGCCGTTCTTCCATCTCGGGCTGCCGATCGACGGCGGCAACGAGCTGGTGCCGTCCAGCGCGCCGGACGCGATCCGCCTGCACGGGCGGGTCCTCGACGGCGCGGGCAACCCGGTGCCGGACGCGGTCGTCGAGATCTGGCAGGCCGACCCGGAGGGCAACGTCGTCCAGGAGCCGGGGTCGCTGAGCCGCGACGGCTGGATCTTCACCGGCTGGGGGCGGGCCGCGACCGACCCGGACGGGCACTACTGGTTCTCCACGGTCGAACCCGGCCCGACCGGGGCCGGGCGGCCGCCGTTCTTCGCGGTCACGGTGTTCGCGCGCGGGCTGCTCGACCGGCTGTTCACGCGGGCCTACCTGCCGGGTCCGGAGCTGTTCGGGGCCGACCCGGTGCTGTCGGCGCTGGCTCCGGAGCGCCAGGCCACGCTGGTGACGATCCGTGAGGCGCGGGGGCTGCGGTTCGACATCCGGTTGCAGGGCGAGGGGGAGACCGTGTTCCTCGGCTACCCGGGGCAGCGACAATCTTGGGCGTGACCGATCTGTTGTGGCCCGGTGATCACCGGGCCGGAGATGTGTTCAGCGACCGGGCATTCGTGGCGGCGATGATCCGGGTGGAGCAGGCGTGGCTGCGGGCTCGGGGATTTGACGGAGACATCAGATATGTCGGCGACCTCGAGGCCTTGAGCATCGCCTCGGAGGAAGGTGGCAATCCGGTCATTCCGCTTCTCTCCGGAATCTCTGATGCGCCGCCGGAGCTGCATAAAGGCCTGACCAGTCAGGATGTGCTCGACACGGCTTTGGCGCTGTGCCTTCGCGATGCGGCGGCCCGGATCCGCGACGATCTGGACAGATCGGTCATCGCTTGCGCGGCGCTGGCCGACCGGCACCGGCACACCCCGATGGCCGGGCGCACGCTCACCCAGCACGCCATCCCGATCACTTTCGGACTCAAGGCGAGCGGCTGGCTCCAGGGACTCCTGGACGCCCGCGACCGGCTGCCCGACACCGACCTGCCCATCCAGCTGGGCGGCGCGGCCGGCAGCCTCGCCGCGCCGGCCGCCCTCGCGGGCTCACCGGAGAAAACCCGCGAATGGGTCACGGCGGCGGCCCAAGACCTCGGTCTGACCGTACGCGCGCCCTGGCACACCACCCGCAGCCCGGTCACGGCCGCCGGTGACGCCCTGGTCACGTGCACCGACGCGTGCGGGCACCTGGCCAACGACGTGCTCCTGAGCGCCCGCCCCGAAATCCACGAGCTGACCGAGAGTCCGGAGGGCGGCCGCGGCGGTTCCTCGGCCATGCCCAACAAGCAGAACCCGGTCCTCGCCATCCTGATCAAGCGAGCCGCCCTCGCCGGGCCGCCCCTCGCCGCGACCCTGCACGCCGCCGCCGCGGCCGCGGTCGACGAGCGCCCCGACGGCTCCTGGCACGTCGAGTGGGCCACCCTGCGTACGCTGGCCCGGCGTACGGTGGTCGCGGTCTCCCAGACCGCCGAGCTGCTGTCCGGCCTGCGCGTCGACGCCGGCGCGATGGCGTCGACGCTGGCGGCGGCCCGCCCGGGAATCGACGCCGAGCAGCGCAAATACGACGACGGCGACGGCTCCTACCGCGGCGCCACCGACGAGATCATCGATGCCGCGCTGGCGCGGGCCGCTCCGCAGAGAGGTGAAGGATGATTCTCAGCACCACGGTGCTGGCCGACGCGCCCGGGCGGCCGCTGCTGCTCCTCGGCCCCTCGGTCGGCACATCGGCCGACACGCTGTGGGCCCGCTGCGCGTCCCGGATGCGCGGCGACTTCCACATCGTCGGCTGGGACCTGCCCGGTCACGGCCTCAGCGCGCCCGCCACCTCCGGCTACACCATGGCCGACCTGGCCCGCGCCGCGCTCGCGGTCGCCGACGAACAGCGCCCCGGCCAGCCCTTCCACTACGCCGGCGACTCGATCGGCGGCGCGGTCGGCCTCCAGCTGCTGCTCGACGCCCCCGACCGGGTCATGAAGGCCGCCGTCCTCTGCACCGGCGCCAAGATCGGCGAGGCCGCGGCCTGGCACGAGCGGGCCGCCCTGGTCCGCGCCGAGGGCACCGAGGCGGTCGTGGCCGGCTCGATCGAACGCTGGTTCGCCCCCGGCTTCATGGAGCGCCGGCCGCAAGCCGCCGGCGCCCTGCTCGGCGCGCTGCGCGCGACCGATCCGGAGAGCTACGCCTACGCTTGCGAGGCGCTGGCGCTCTTCGACGTACGCGGTGAGCTCTCCCGCATCGAACAGCCCGTCCTGGCGGTCGCGGGCGCCCACGACAAGCCGACCCCGGTCGCCGGCCTCCGCCTGATCGCCGACGAGGTCCTCGACGGCCGCCTGGTCGTCCTCGACGACGTCGCCCACCTGGCCCCGGCCGAACTGCCCGACGGCGTGGCCGCGCTGCTCGACGGCCACTTCGGCGACGACCCCGGCGTGGCGGTCCGGCGGGCCGTCCTCGGCGACGCCCACGTCGACCGGTCCCAGGCCGGCACGACCGAGTTCACCCGCGACTTCCAGGACTACATCACGGCGTACGCCTGGGGTGGCATCTGGACCCGCCCCGGCCTCGACCGCCGCAGCCGCTCGATGATCACCCTGACCGCGCTGGTGGCCCTCGGCCACCAGGAAGAACTGGCCATGCACGTCCGCGCGGCCCGCACCAACGGGCTGACCGACGACGAGATCAAGGAAGTGCTCTTGCAGACAGCGGTCTACTGCGGCGTCCCGGCCGCGAACACGGCCTTCCGCATCGCGCGGAAGGTGCTCGCCGAATGACCGCCTCGGCCCACACCGCCGCCGAGGCGGTCACCGCGGTCGAGGACGGCGCGACCGTGCTGATCGGCGGGTTCGGGATGGCGGGCATGCCGGTCGACCTGATCGACGCGCTGATCGAACACGGCGCCGGCGATCTGACGATCGTGAGCAACAACGCCGGCAACGGCGACACCGGCCTCGCCGCGCTGCTCGCGGCGGGTCGCGTACGCAAGGTGATCTGCTCGTTCCCGCGCCAGAGCGACTCGTGGGTGTTCGACGGCCTGTACCGGGCCGGGAAAATCGAGCTCGAGGTCGTGCCGCAGGGCAACCTCGCCGAACGGATGCGCGCCGCCGGGGCCGGGATCGGCGCCTTCTACAGCCCGAGCGCGGTCGGCACCCCGCTCGCCGACGGCAAGGAGACCCGCACCATTAACGGCCGCGAATACCTGCTCGAATACCCGATCCACGGCGACGTCGCCCTGATCAAGGCCCACCGGGCCGACCGCATGGGCAACCTGGTCTACCGCAAGACCGCCCGCAACTTCGGCCCGGTCATGGCGACCGCCGCCCGCATCACGATCGCCCAGGTCAGCGCGATCGTCGACGTCGGCGACCTCGACCCCGAGGCGGTCGTGACCCCGTCGATCTACGTCGACCGTCTGGTGGAGGTGCCGGCATGAGCCTGTCGCGAGCCGAAATGGCGGCGGTGGTGGCCCGGGACATCCCGGCCGGCTCCTACGTCAACCTGGGCATCGGCCAGCCGACCATGGTCGCCGACTACCTTTCGCCCTCCCAGGGCGTGGTGCTGCACACCGAGAACGGCATGCTCAACATGGGCCCGCTGGCGACCGGCGACGCCATCGACCCCGACCTGACCAACGCGGGCAAACAGCCGGTCACCGAACTGCCGGGCGCCGCCTACTTCCACCACGCCGACTCGTTCGCCATGATGCGCGGCGGCCACCTCGACGTCTGCGTGATGGGCGCCTTCCAGGTCTCGGCCGGCGGCGACCTGGCCAACTGGCACACCGGCGCCCCCGACGCCATCCCGGCCGTCGGCGGCGCCATGGACCTGGCAATCGGCGCGAAACAGGTCTTCGTGATGATGAGCCTGTTCGCCAAGGACGGCTCACCCAAATTGGTCCCGGCCTGCACCTACCCGCTGACCGGCCGGGCGTGCATCCGGCGGGTCTACACCGACGTCGCGACGTTCCTCATCGAGCCGGACGGCGTCCGCGTCCGCGACACCTTCGGCATCACCTTCGACGAGCTGGCCGCGCGGCTGGAGGTGCCGGTCACGCAGGCGTGATCTGATGTTCAGCTTCCGCCGGCCGCTCCTACGCGTGGTTGGGAGAGCACTTCACCCGCCGTGACGGCCGACCGGACTACCGACTCCTCGTCACCCTCGCTCAGGGCGCGGCACTGCACCACCTCGACGAGCGGAACGACGTCGAAGATCTCTGGCACTCGCGCTCGAATCAAGAGGACTCCGTGGCATCTGGCACAACGGCCATGATCGCGGTCTGGCCCTATGACCACGTTCGTGATCAGGTTTGGCGGCTTCCGCAGATCTAATTCTCATGGCACCGCAAACCGATGATTCCATTGCAGTGCCGATTTGGCATGATCGACACGCCGGTGGGGCTGACATCTTCCGGTCGGGGTGCGGGAAAATAGCCTATGCCGCAGCTCGAGTTCTTTTCCCGGTCGCAAGTGGCGTCGTGGCGTGATCGGACTGTGGCGCGCAATTATTCGCTCGAGGCTGAGCGGTTTCGCCGGGAGCACGAGCGGCACCGTGAATGGGGTCTGCGGCAGCGGCACGGTCGCCGGGCGATGAACCTGCGTCTCTACGGTGACGTCGTCGCGCCGGGCGATCGAGCCAGCGGCGGCCGGACATCCGAGCGCTCAGCCCTGGTGTCCGAGCCGGCCCGCACCGAGCAGTCGCCAGCTCACGCTTCGACCGGGAACGTCTCCCGCGGTCGGGTGCTCGCCGGCGCCGAGGCGGGCGCGGTCGATCCGGACGATAAGACCGCTCCTGCGGGAACTGCTGCGTCGACCGATCACGACGTACCAGCTGGTCGGGCTGTGCCTGCTGGTCGGGCTGTGCCTGCTGGTCGGGCTGTGCCTGCTGGTCGGGCTGTGCCTGCTGGTCGGGCTGTGCCTGCTGGTCAGGCAGCATCCGCCGACCGGGCCGACCCGGTTGATCGGGTCGAACGCAGCGAGCTGGTGGATAGGGAAGTGCCCAGGCAAGCCGGTCAGATCGGCGCGGTCGGGCCCCTGCTGGTGGGTAATCCGCGCAGCGCCGTGGACCAGATGGCTTCGCCGATGGGGAGGGCTCCGCCGATCAGGCTGGGAACGTCCTCCCGGCGGGCCGTGCCGGCTCGACCGACCGATCCGCTCGGTGTCGCCCGGCGGGCGGGCGCCAGCGCCGCCCTGGGAGCACCGCCGCCCCTGGGAGCGCGACGCAGCTTGGAGCATCGCCGCCCCTGCGAGCACCACCGCCTCTGGGAGCACCGTCGACCCTGGGAGCGCGGCGCGGCTTGGGAGCGCGGCGCGGCCTGATCGATCAGAGGCGCCCGTGGCCGTGATGGCGGGGATGGCTCGCGGGCCAGTCCGCAACGATTGCCGAATGCGCGGTGCGGCGCCTTGGGGAATCGTGGAGACAATGGTTCTCATCCGGGTCTGAGGGATTAGAAACTCGTCGTCAAGGTGCCCTCAGCGGCACCCAGGTGGGTCGGCGTTGGGCGCGACTCTATTTTACGCCGGCACTCGATTTTGGCGGCTCAGCGGGCGCATTTTCGTCGGCACGACAGTGCGTCCTTGCAAGGGTCGAAAATGTTAATGGTCGTCGCGGTTTCCTCGCGCTCCGGAGGGTTGTCGATTTGCGAGGTGGTGGCGTCGTCTCGGCGATCGCCGGCGGGCTGGGCGACCGAGTCCGGCCGTGGGGGTGGTGGCGCGTATTGTCGGGCGGTGAATTCGGCTGACCTGCAGGGGCTTCGAACGGGAAGCCTCGCGACGCGTGAGGCGCATGTGCACGATCTGCTCGAGCGGGCCGGGACGCGCGGTGACGAGTCGGCCGTTGCGGCGCTGCACGTGCTTGTTCGCGACTACCGGGAGTTTCACCGGTCGTTGTATTCGCGGGCGATGAACCACGCGGCCGTGTTCGCCGACGCCGGGCTGCAGGAGCCGTTGCTCGCCGCGCTCGGTGACACGCGGTACAACTGTCAGGCGTGGGCCGTGATGGGGTGCGCGGCGATGGACATTCGGGCCGCCGTGCCGCAGCTTGTCACGCTGCTCGACCACCCGCAGTGGATCGTCCGGGGTGAGACGGTGACCGCGCTCGGCCGCCTCGGCGACGCGTCGGTCGTGCCCGCGATGCGGCCGCTGCTCGGGGACCCGGCCGACTGGCTGCGTCAGCGGACCGCCGACGCCCTGGCCGGCATCGGCGGCGACGCGGCGTTGGAGGCGCTCTGGCACGAGTTCGAGCACCGGCGGTTCCCCCGGATCGGCTACATCGCCAGCACGCTGGCCCTGTTTACTCCGGAAGTGGTGCCCCGGCTGCTGGCCGCGGTCGACAGCACGGATCCGGATCAGCGGTACTGGGCTGCCGTCGCGCTCGGATCGACCGGTGATGATCGGGCGGTACCGGTGTTGGAGCGGCTGATGGCCGGCGACCGCGGCGTGACCGTGTTCGACGGGGAGGTCCGCACGGCGGCGAAGAAGGCGCTGCGCACGCTCCGTCGCATCCAAGCCGCCATCGCCGAACGCGAGAGGGCCGAAGCGCAGGTCGAGGCCTGATTCAGGTCGCGAGGTGGGTGGCGAACCAGTCGGTGACCGCCTCGTCGACGGTCTTCGCCTGTGGTGTCTGCGGCGCGGGTTGGTCGCCGGGGCGTTCGGCGAGGGGGTGGGCCAGTCCGGGCACCGTGGTGAGGTGTGCGCCGGGCACGGCCGCGGCCAGGGCGGCGGCGTCGGCGCGGAAGGCCGGGTAGTCCTCGTCGCCGCTGACCACCAGCAGGGCTGTGCTGCCGAGGTCGGCGGCACGGGCGAGGAAGTTCAGCCGATCGGCGGCCGCCCGTGAGGAACTGTCCCACGGATAGGGCCGCTCCGAGATGAGCGCGACGACGGATTCGGCGCGGATGGCGGCGTTGATCACGGCCAGCGCGGCCACGGGCACGACACCGCTCGCGGTCACCGTGAGGGCGACCGCGCCGCCCAGCGAGGCACCGACGACTCCGACCGGCGCGCCGGCGATGGGGAACCGCGCCCGCAGGTCGGCCAGGGCGGCGGGGAACTCGTCGGCGGCCTGGCGCACCACCGGGTCCACGTAGAGCATCATCGGATCGCGCCGTGACAGCTCGCGGCCTTCGGGGTAGGAGCGGGGTCCGCACCAGGGCATGCCCAGATGGATGCGCCAGGCCGCGACACCGGACAGCGGCAGCGCGGCGGCGAACGCCGCGTCGGTGCACGGTGCGTCCATCATGTGCCAGGTCACGACCAGCGGGGCGGGCCCGCCGCCGGCGGGTGGCAGGGCGGTGAAGGGTACGCCGGCGGCGGTACCGATGATCGTCATGCCCCTACGCTATGCGCCCGGCCGCCCCGGTAGGCCCGGCCTGGATGCGCTGCCAGCGAACGCCGCCGCGCTCGTGGCTGAGGTTCCCGGGAGCGTCCCGGACGAAGGACGGCCTCAGCGGCGCAGGTCGTGCTGGCGGTGGGTCAGCTTTTCCATGGCGGAGGCGGGCAGGAGGCGGCGCAGGGTGAAGGCGAGCGGGGCTCGGCTGCCGACGGCGTACCGCTGTCGGGGACGCGGGGCCTCGATCGCCTTGACGATGGTGGCGGCGACCTGGGCGGGCGAGGTGCCGGCGGTTTCGTTGCGGTCGAGGGCGCCCAGCATGCGGTCGAAGTCGGCGCGGAACGGGGAGTCGGGGGTGGTGTAGCGGGTGCGGCGCTCGCTGATGCCGGTGCTGATCGAGCCCGGTTCGACCGTGGTCAGCCACACGCCGAAGGGTGAGTATTCGTGGCGGGCGCCGCTGGCGAAGCCGCGCAGGGCCGCCTTCGAGGCCACATAGGAGGACCGGTAGGACAGCGGGAACGAGGCGAGCATCGAGCCGACCATGACGACCCGGCCGTACCCCCGCCGGCGCATGCCCGGAAGGGCGAGCTGCGCCAGGCGGACCGGGCCGAGCACGTTGATCTCGAAGAGGCGCCGCAGGGCGTCGCCCGGCAGTTCCTCGAACGGGCCCGACTGGCTCTCGCCGGCGTTGTTGACCAGGACGTCGACGGTTTCCAGCGTCGGGGCGAGCGCTTCGACCGACGACGGCGAGGTCAGGTCGAGCGAGACGAACTCGATCTCGCCCGGCGGCTGGGAGCCGGCCTTGCGGCTGGTGCCGATCACCCGGTAACCCCGGGCGGCCAGCGCGGCCGCGGTCGCCTTGCCGATGCCGGACGATGCGCCGGTGACCAACGCGGTGCGCTCCATCGCGTCACCCTACCGGGCGGTCACGTCCCGGGCACCGGGCCGGTCGTGCGTCGCGGGCATCGGGTCGGTCGTGCGTCGCGCGCATCGGGCCGGCTGCGTCACCGGCGTCGGGTCGGTCAGGGCGCGAGTCGCGGGACCGGACCGGGTCATGTGACCAGCATCGTGCCCATCATGGCCATGTCCTCGTGCTCCAAGTTGTGGCAGTGGAAGACGTAACGGCCCGGATAGTCGGCGAACGCGACCCGGATCGTCGCCTGCTCGGACGCCCGCAGGTCGATCGTGTCGCGGAGGCCGAGGTCGTTCGCCCCGGGGCCGGACAGGCCCCGCGACACGACCTCGAAGTGGCCCAGATGCAGGTGCACCGGGTGATCGAAGTCGGACGTCAGCTGCCAGTGTTCGGTCGTGCCCAGTCGCGGAGTCGTGTCGGCGCGGGCCGGGTTGAAGTACCGCCCGTTGATTTTCCAGGTGTTGTGGGCGCCGAGCCCGAAATGCAGCGTCCGGGTCACGGCCGGCGCGGCGAAGACCGGGGCCGGTGCCAGCCGGTCGGGGACCCGGCTCGGGTCGTCGGTGGTGCCCGAGACCAGGAACTGCATGACCTGCCCGGTGCCGTCGTCCCCGAACTCGTTGCGCATCGTGACCCGCTGACCGTCGGCGAACGCGGCGAAGTCGACCACGACGTCGCAGCGCTGGGCCGGGGCCAGGTCGACGGTGTCGCGCCGGACCGGCGAGGGGAGGAGGCCGCCGTCGGTGCCGATGACGACGAAGCCCGCTCCGGGTGGTGAAAGCGACAGCCGGTAACGCCGCGCGTTGGAGCCGTTGAGCAGGCGCAGCCGATGGCGTACGCGGGGAAGCTTGGCCACCGGCCAAGCCGCACCGTTCACCGTGATGACGTCACCGAGAACGCCGCCGCGGTAGGTGTCGGTGACTCCGGGTGTGTGCAGCAGTGTCGGGTCGAGGCTCGGGTAGAGCATCGAGCCGTCGGAGTCGAAGGACCGGTCGGCGATCATGACCGGGATCTCGCGGTCGCCGGCCGGGAGGCCGAGCGAGCGCTCGTTGGCGTCGCGGACGAGGTGGAAGCCGGCCAGGCCGCGCCAGACCGAGGCGGCGGTGAAGTCCATGCGGTGGTCGTGGTACCAGAGGGTGGCCGCGGGCTGGTTCATCGGGTAGACGTAGTCGCGGACGCCGTGCGTGACCACGCCGCCGTGATCGTGGGCCGGAACGGGGCCGGCGGGCAGCACGAAGTCGGTCGGGAAGCCGTCGGAGCTCGCCGGGGTGTGGCCGCCGTGCAGGTGCACGACGACGGGCACCGGCAGCGCGTTGCGATGGCGGACGGTCGTGGGGCGGCCGCTCGTCGAGACGATCGTCGGGCCGGGGAACATGCCGTCGTAGCCCCAGATCCGGGTGGCGACGCCGGGCAGGATCTCGGCCGTCCCGGCACTCTGGGTGATCTCGTAGTGGTCACCGTCCGCGTCCTGGCGGACCGGCGTGAGCACGGGCGGTATCGGCAGCGGCAGCTGGAACGGCTTCGGCCGGCGGAGGCGGCTCTCCAGCACGGCGCCGGTCGATCCGGAACCACGCAGGCCGTCGAGGAGCGGCACCCCGACGAGCGCGGCGGCCCCCGCGCCGCCGAGCGCCTTGAGCACGGAACGCCGGTTCATTCGCGCACCGCCGCCTCGGCCGCGGCGCGCTCGGCCGCCGCCGTCCGGGAAGCAGAGGGTTCGGCGGCCGTCCGGGAAGCAGAGGGTCCGGCCGCCGCCGTCCGGGAAGCAGAGGTTTCGGCGGCGGCCGTCTCGGAAGCAACGGGCTCGGCGTGCGCTGTCGGGGAAGCGGCCTTCGCTGCCCCCGCCGACCTGGTTGGCTCTTCAGCAGGCCGGTAGCGCCACGCCCAGATGGTCAACAACACCCCGAGCACGATGATCGAGACGCCGAGCGGCACATGGACGATCAGCACCCGGGTGAACCCGAGCAGGATCTGCAGCCCGATCAGCGCGAACAGCCCCAGCCCGGCGAACACCGGCCAGAGCGGCCCGCGTCCCCGCCACCGGATCGGGATCGCGCAGACCGCCGCCACCAGCACGGCGATGCCGGCGTAGGTCGCGTTCTCGCGGTGGGTGTGCAGGGCCGGGAAGGAGCCCGACAGCATTCGCCCGGCGAAGATCGCCTGGTCGAAGAGGAGTACGGCGGCAACCGTCATGGTCACCCGGAACGGCCAATGACTCATACCTTGGAGGCTAGCAAGAAATTCTCAGACGAGAAGTTCTTATCGGAGTTATTTCTCAGTCGCACCTAGCTGGACGTAAGCTGTGTGACGTGAGTGACGTCGCCGCGATCGGCCCCCAGGTCGGACTGCTCCTGCGTCTGGCCCACCAGCGCGCCGCCCGCACCTTCCGCGAGGCCCTGATCCCGCTCGGCATCGACGGCCGGCTGTTCGGCGTGCTCTCGGCGCTCGGCCGGCTCGGCCCGTCGACCCAGGCCAGGCTGATCACCGAGCTGGACGCCGACAAGTCGGCCATGTTGCGCACCGTCGACGACCTCGAGCAGCGCGGACTGGTCGAGCGCCAGACCGTTCCCGGTGACCGCCGCGCCCGCATCATCGCGCTCACCGCCGCCGGCCAGGAGCGCCTGACCGCCGCCGAGCAGACCGCGACGAAGGCCTCGGCGACGCTGTTCGCGACGATGGATCCCGACGAGCTCGTCGCGCTGCGCGACATGCTGGCCCGCTTCGTGGCCGAGGGACGCGAGCCCTGAGCGGCGTTCAGGAAACTCATCGTCGTCTCACATGATCTTGGTAGGGCCACCGGGAAACCTCGAATCCGTCGGTACTTCGAGGGACGGGTGGTCGCATGGCCGAGGTGGCGCGCCCGCTGGCGCAGCGGGCGGACGAGCGGCCGGACGCGACCGCGTACGTCTCGGGGCCTGATGGCCGCACGCTGACCTGGGCCGATCTCGCCCGGCGGGCGGCGCGCCCGCGCGCTCTGAATCTCGCGCCGCAGGCGCGGATCGGCCTCTCGACCGCCGATCCGCTCGAGTTCGCAGCCCTCTACCTGGGCCTTCTCGCGGCCGGCCGCACCGTGGTGCCGCTCGACCCGCGGCTGACGCCGCACGAGCGGGAAGCCGCGGTGGTCCGGCTGCGCGTCGATCTCACGCTTCCCGACAATTCCGTACGCGGCGACGCCCGCCTGCCCCACGGCCACGTCATCGAGCCGCCCGCGGTGCTGCTGACCAGCTCGGGAACGACGAGGCACCCCAAGGGCATCGCGCTGTCCGAGGCGCAACTGGTCGCGGCCGCCCGGCGCGTCGCCCGGCACCACGGGCTCGGCCCGGGCGACCGGGGATACAGCCCGTTGCCGCTGTTCCACGTCAACGCCCAGGTGATGGGGCTGCTCGTGGCCCTGGTCAGCGGGGCGTCGCTGGTGCTCGACCCGCGGTTCGACGCCGGCTCGTACTGGGACCGGGTCGAACAGTGGCGGCCGACCTGGCTCAACACCGTGCCCGCGATCCTCGCCGCACTGGCCGCCCGGACCGGGCCGCCGTCGCCGGTCGCCGAACGGATCCGGTTCGCCCGGTCGGCCTCGGCGCCGCTGCCGGTCCCGGTGTCGCGGGCCTTCACGGCCGCCACCGGGATCTCGGTGCTGCAGACGTACGGGATGACCGAGGCGGCCGGCCAGATCACGGCCAACCCGCTCGACCCGTCAGCCCGGCGGGAGGGCTCGGTCGGCCGGCCGGTCGGTGTGGACCTGGTCGTGCTGGGCCCGGAAGGCCAGCTGCTGCCGCCGGGGGAGACCGGCATGGTCGCGCTGCACGGCCCGGCGGTGACCGCCCACCGGCGGCGGCTGGTCGAGCAGCGCAAGCTGCGGGTGCTCTCCGGCCCGTCGTCACGGTTCGAGGGCACGGCCGAGGAGCATCGCACCATCTTCCTCGTCGACCCGTCGCACAACGTGCCCGAGTTCAAGCAGTACGAGGACCCGCGCCTCCAGTTCTGATGCGCCGGCTGGCCGTCCCGCTGATCCTGCTGTCGAGTTGCGCGGCCGTGCCGGGCGGTTTGGTGTTCAGCACGGTGCTGCTGCGGTCGGGCGGGCTGACCCGGTCGTACGTGGTCGTCCGCCCCGCCCGTGCGCCGGGCCCGCTGCCGGTGCTGGTCGAGCTGCACGGCTGCTGCACGACCCCGTGGGCCGAACTGGCCCGCAGCGGCTTCGTCCCGGCGACCGGGGGAGCGGCGATCCTGGTCTATCCGGCCGGCTACGACGAACACTGGAACGCGGGCGCCTGCTGCGGCTCGGCCACCGTCGACGACGTGGCCTTCCTGACCGCGGTGATCGAGCGGGTGCCGCCGGGTCACCCGGTTTACCTGGTCGGCTACAGCAACGGCGGCCGGATGGCCTGCCGGCTGGCGTGTGAGCGACCCGCGCTGTTCGGGGCGGTGAGCGCGTTTCCGTGCCCTCGTCCACCCCCGATGCCGATCCTGATCGCGGCCGGAACCGACGACCCCGAACTGACGGTCCCGGTGGCGGGCATCCCGCACGTGGTCGGCGGCTTCGTGGAGCCGTCAGTGGTGGGCCAGGCGGAGATCTACGCGGCGGCGAACCGGCGCCGGGGACTGCCCGTTGTGGTGCGGCTCTATCCGGGGGGCGGCGCACGAGTGGCCGCCCGGCCTGGCCGGGGTGATATGGCGGTTCTTTGTCGCCCGGGGCGTGGGCTGAGGGCCGTGGGTTGAGCTCAGGGCGCGGGCTGAGGGGTGTGGGTTGGGGCGCGGGTTCGGGGCGTCGGTTCAGAGGCGAGGTTTGCGGGTGCGGGCCGGGGCTGGCCCCCTACCAGCCCGGCGGCGCTTGATGGAGTCGCCGATGATCAGGGTGTCGACGGCGGGGACGTCAAGGTCGGCCGGGTCGTGGGTGACGAAGTCGTAGAGATGGTCCAGGTCGCGTAGCCGGCGGCCACGAAGAGGTTGGTAAGGCTTCCCGATTGTCCGCCGGCCGGTCGGGGGAGGCTCCGGCTGGTAGGGCTGCCGTCGGCGCGCCGGGGAAGGACCGGGCGCCGGGCGGTCCAATTTCGGCCGGGACTTCCCCAGTGCGTCACGCTCGTCCGCCCGCACCCTGGGCACGGCGCGCGGCGTACGCACAAGGCCGAGCCCGGACCTCACGAGCAGCTGCTTTCAGTAGCGGCAGCGCAGAACCACGAGCGTGTTTCCCGGCACGTCGATCTGGCCGCCCGCTTTCGTGGTCTTCCGGCGGTTCGCGAGCAAGGGGTCAGCGGTATTGACGACCGTCTCCCACGTACGCCCGAAATCGCGGCCCGGCAGCGAAAAGCGCAGCTCTTCCCCCAGCGGGTTGAAAAGCAGCAGGAAGGAGTCGTCGACGATCTCCTCGCCGAGCGCGTCGCGTTCGGGCAGGCCGTGGCCGTTGAGGAAGACCGTCATCGTCATGCCGCTGCGGGTGCCCCAGTCGGCCTCGGTCATCGCCTCGCCGTCGCGGCGCAGCCAGGCGATGTCGGGCACCTTGGTGTCGCCGGTCGGCTCGCCGGTGAAGAAGCGGCGGCGCCGGAAGATCGGGTGGTCGGCGCGCAGGCGGGTCAGCTGCCGGGTGAACGTGGTGAGTACGTCCTGGTGGCGCGCGTCCGCCCAGTCGACCCAGCTCAGCTCGTTGTCCTGGCAGTAGACGTTGTTGTTGCCCTGCTGGGTGCGGCCCAGTTCGTCGCCGTGCGCGATCATCGGCACGCCCTGGCTGAGGAGCAGCGTGGCCAGGAAGTTGCGTTTCTGGCGTTCGCGCAGCTGGACGATCGCCGGGTCTTCGGTCGGGCCTTCGACGCCGCAGTTCCAGGACCGGTTGTGGCTTTCGCCGTCGCGGTTGTCCTCGCCGTTCGCCTCGTTGTGCTTGTCGTTGTAGGAGACCAGGTCGGTCAGGGTGAATCCGTCGTGCGCGGTCACGAAGTTGATGCTGGCCAGGGGGCGGCGGCCGTCCACCTCGTACAGGTCGCTGCTTCCCGTGAAGCGGGAGGCGAATTCGCCGAGACTGGCCGGCTCGCCCCGCCAGAAATCGCGGACCGAGTCGCGGTATTTGCCGTTCCATTCGGTCCACAACGGCGGGAATCCACCGACCTGGTAGCCGCCGTCGCCGACGTCCCACGGCTCGGCGATGAGCTTGACCTGCGACACGATCGGGTCCTGGTTGACCAGGTCGAAGAAGGCGGCCAGCCGGTTGACCTCGTGGAATTCGCGGGCCAGCGAGGCGGCGAGGTCGAACCGGAACCCGTCGACGTGCATTTCGGTCACCCAGTAGCGCAGCGAGTCCATGATGAGCCGCAGCGATTCGTGGTGCCGGACGTTGAGGCTGTTTCCGGTGCCGGTGGTGTCGTAGTAATACTGTTTGTCCTCGTCGACCAGCCGGTAGTAGGCGGGATTGTCGACGCCGCGGAACGACAGTGTGGGCCCGAGGTGGTTGCCCTCGGCGGTGTGGTTGTAGACGACGTCGAGAATCACTTCGATGCCGGCCTGGTGCAGGGCCTTCACCATCGACTTGAATTCCTGCACCTGGCCGCCGTGCCCGCCGAACGAGGCGTATTCGTTGTGCGGCGCGAAGAAGCCGATCGTGTTGTAGCCCCAGTAGTTGCGCAGGCCCCGGTCGAGCAGCGTGCTGTCCTGCACGAACTGGTGCACCGGCATGAGCTCGACCGCGGTGACGCCCAGGTTCTTGAAATGCCTGATCATCGCGGGGTGGGCGAGCCCGGAGTACGTGCCGCGCACATCCTCGGGAATGGCCGGGTTCTGCATCGTCATGCCCTTGACGTGGCATTCGTAGATGACGGTCTGGTGCATCGGGATGCGCAGCGGCCGGTCGTTTCCCCAGTCGAAGAACGGGTTGATGACGACGCTCTTCTGGGCGAACGGCGCCGAGTCGGCGTCGTTGCGCGACAGCGGGTCGCCGAACCGGTAGGCGAACAGGGCCTCGCTCCAGGCGTTCTCCCCGTCGATCGCCTTCGCGTAGGGGTCGAGCAGCAGTTTGTTCGGGTTGCACCGCAGGCCCTGTCCGGGGTCGTAGGGGCCGTGCACCCGGTAGCCGTACCGCTGGCCGGGCACGAGCCGCGGCAGGTAGCCGTGCCAGACGAACGCCTCGCGTTCCGGCAGATCGACCCTCGTCTCGGTGCCGTCGTCGTCGAACAGGCACAACTCCACCCGTTCCGCGACCTCGGAGAACAGGGCGAAGTTCGTCCCGCCGCCGTCGTAGGTCGCGCCGAGGGGGTAGGGGTTACCGGGCCAGATCCGCATGCCCGCACCACTTCCCATCAAGACCACCGCCCAATCTCCAGGTGGCCAATCTATCCGGGCTCGGCGGTGTCACTCTTTGTCGTCGGTGTGCCGGTTCGCCTTGAGGTCGTTGATCCCCTTGTTGCTGCTGCCGTGGGCCGGGGTCGCCGAGGTGGGCGGCCGGTCGACGATCGACTCGCCGGTCTCCCCGGTGCTGGTGACGTGCTGGTCGGTGCTGGCGCCCGCGGTCTCGGCCACCTGGTCGTGCGAGTTGTCAGAAGTCATGAAGGTCAGTTACCCGGCCCGGCCGGGTGATTCACAAGATCAAGGGAGAGATTCCAGAGCCGGGCGGCTTTCTCCGGGTCCATCGCGTACGCGGCGACGCCCCGCCGCACCCCCGGCGTGTGCTCGGGCGCGATCCGGCAATCCTCGAAGTACTGCCCGGTCACGCCCTCGACCAGGGGGGACGCGGCCAGCAGCACCGACGTGGCCGCCCCCTGCTCCACCGTCTTGACCGAGACGCCGGTGGCGCCGGCCGGGTCGAACGACTCGGGCGGGGTAGCCAGGTGGCGGCTCAGGTTGGTGCCCCGGATGCGGCCCGGGTTGAGCGCGTTGACGGCGATGTGGTCGGGGGCCCACCGCTTGGCCGCCTCGACCGCGAACAGGATGTTGGCCGTCTTGGACTGGCTGTAGGCGGCCCACGGGTCGTACGGGTGGCGCGCGAAGTCGACGTCGTCGAACAGCACCTCGCCGTTGATGTGCCCGACGGAGCTGACCACGACCACGCGCGCGCCCCGGGCGGCGGCCAGGGCGTCGTGCAGGCCGAGGGCGAGCTGGAAGTGGCCGAGGTGGTTGGTGGCGAACTGGAGTTCACGGCCCTCGGGCGTACGCGTCTCGGGCGTCGCCATGACGCCCGCGTTGTTGACCAGGATGTGCAGCGGGCCGCTCCAGGCGCGGACGAAACGGTCGACCGAGGCCGGGTCGGCGAGATCGAGATCGTCGCGCCGGGTGGCGGTGACGTCGGCGCCGGCCGCGGCGAGCACCCGGGCGGTCTCGGCGCCGATGCCCGAGCCGCCGCCGGTGACGACCGCGCGCTTCCCGGTCAGGTCGAGGCCGGCGACGACCTCGGCCGCGGTGGTGCTCGCGCCGACGGGATCGTGGTCATGGCTGTGGTCCTCCTGCTAGGGTGAATATCCGGACCTCGGTCCGTTTGTTACCGGAAGCATAAGCGGACCGCGGTCCGATTGTCCTGTGAGGTGCGCCATGCGGGCCGACGCCCAGGAAAACCACGACCGCCTCCTCGAGGTCGCGGCCCGGGCCTTCGCCCGCGAGGGCACCGGCGCCTCGCTCAAGGCGGTCGCCCGCGAGGCGGGCGTCGGCATCGGTACGGTCTACCGCCGCTTCCCGACCCGCGAGACCCTGATCGAGGCCGTCTACCAGCAGGAGGTCGCCCGCCTGTGCGCCGCGGCGCCCTCCCTGGCCGCCGAGCTCGAAGGTGCGGCGGCGCTGCGGGCGTGGATGGAACAGTTCGTCGACTTCATGGGCACCAAGCGCGAGCTGGTCCGCCCCGCGCTCACCTCGGACGACGAGAGGCAGCAGACCCGCGACGAGCTGCGGGCGGCCATCGCGGTGCTGCTGGCGGCGGGCGTGGCCGACGGGACCGTACGCGCCTCGATCGACCCGAACGACCTCCTGTTGTCGCTCGGCGGCATCACCCTGATCGCTGATTCGGAGAACCAGCGCGCTCTCGCCACCCGTTTGATCGCCCTGCTGCTCGACGGCGTGCTTTCCGCCTCTCGAACCGGATAGCAACCGGTTCCCATTCGCCGCCGCGACGCCCGGGCCGACCTGCTCCGCTGACCGCTCACCAGGGCAGACGCCGCCCGTCCCGGAAGAAGCCGCCGGTCGGGCCGCCGTCGGGCAGGTTCGCGGCCCACAGGATGCCGGCCGCGCCCTCGGCGACCGGCCGGCCACCCGGCCCGCCCATGTCGGTGTCGACCCAGCCCGGGCAGATCGAGTTGACCAGGATCCGGTCGCTCCGCAGCTCGTCGGCCAGCATGAGCGTCAGCGCGTTGAGCCCCGCCTTCGACACCGAATAGGCCGGTGTGCCGCCGCCCATCGACGCCAGCGAGCCGCCCTCGCTCGACACGTTGACGATCCGCCCGTGCCGGCTCTTCCGCAGCGCCGGCAGCAACGCGAGCGTGAGTCCCCACGCACCGAGCAGGTTGGTCTCCAGCGCCTCCCGCACCACGGTCAGATCCGCGGTGGAAGCCCGCTCCCACGTGTCCCAGTGGATCGCCGCGTTGTTCACGAGCACATCCACGCGCGCATAACGGCCGCCGACTTCCTCGGCGAACGCGGCGATCGAGGCCGGATCCGCGACGTCGAGCCGCATCAGCACCGCCCCCGCCTCGGCCGGAGTGGCACCGCGCGCCGTCTGCAGCACGGTGTCGCCGGCGGCGGCGAACTGCCGCACCACCTCCCGCCCGATCCCTCGGCTGGCCCCGGTAACCACGACGATCCGCTCCATCCGGCCATTCTCCGCCGCCCGCACGCCCACCCCGTCCGGCTCGGGCCCATCGATCTGGTGTGATGGACCGATGGAAGCGGCGGAGAGCCTGGCCGCGGGTGCTCTGGACTGGATGATCCGGTCGGCGCGCGGCACCGAGGCCGACCACACGCTGTACTCCGGCGGGGCGGGTGTCGTTCTCGCGCTGCTGGAGGGTCAGCGCCACTTCCGGGACGACCGGTACGGCGATGCGGCCCTGCGCGGGGCGGCCGCCCTGGCCGCCTCGGTCGACGACCAGGACGACTGCTCGCTGTACTTCGGTCTGACCGGGACGGCGTTCGCCCTGCGCGCCGTGCACCGCCTGCTCGGCGACGAGGCGGCGGACCGGGCCGCGGACCGGGCGCTGGAACGCGTGCGTGCGCGTTTCGACGGGCAGCGCTGGGGCCCGATGTTCGAGCTGCTCGGGGGCAACGCCGGCATCGCGCTCGGTGCCCTGAACGCGGGTGACCTCGAACTGGCCGTCCTCGCGGTCCGGCCGTACCTCGACACCGCCGACCCGACCGCCGGCGGAGTCAACTGGGCGGTTCGCCCCAGCCCGCCGCGGTCCCACCACATGGCGCACGGAACGCTGGGCATCGCGTACGCCCTAGCGGCCGTCGGCTCAGCCGCCGGCCGCGCCGACCTGATCGAGATGGCCCTGGCCGGCGCCGCCGACGTGGTGTCCCGGGACGAGGCCCGGCCGGCCGGCTTCCTCGTCCCGCACTCCGACCCGCCGCACCGGCCCGAGCTGATCGAGCGCTACAGCTACGGCTGGTGCAACGGGCCGGCCGGCGACGCCCAGGCCTTCCGGCTGCTCGGCGCCGTGACCGGCGACGCCGCCTGGGCCGCCCGGGCCGACCGCTGCTGGCACACGGTCATCCACTCCGGCCTGCCGCGCCGCGTACGCCCCGGCTTCTGGGACAACAACGGCCGCTGCTGCGGGACGGCCGGCGTTCTCGCGCTGGCCTGCGACCGGCACGTCGAGCTCGGGCAGCCGTCCGGCTTCACCGACGAGCTGGCCTCTCGGGCGACGGTTGAGCGGGGGCAGCCGTCCGGTTTCGCCGGTGTGCTGGTCGACGACCTGGCTGCCCGGGCGACGGTCGACGCGGACGGGGTGCGCTGGTCAAACCACGAGCACCGCGCGACGCCGAGCGCGCTCGAACCCCACGTCGGATGGGCGATGGGCAACGCCGGCATCGTGCGCGAGCTGTTGCGTTTCAGCCGGGCGACCGGCGGAGGAGATCCGGCCTACGCGGTGCCGTGGCCCGACCAGCCGCCGACCGTCTAGGACCAGGAGTCGAGCACCGCCTCGACGGTGGTGGTGACCGGGGGAGCGGGCGGTGCGGCCGGGGTCCGGGAGAAGCGGGGCGCCGGGGCGGGCTGTGTGAGGCCGTCGACCGCGACGAAGGACGAGCGGGACTTCAGGTGCGGGTGGGACGGTGCCTCCGAAGGGGACAGCACCGGCGCCACGCAGGCGTCGACGCCGTCGAAGACCTCGGCCCACTCGTCGCGGGTCCGGGTGGCGAAGGCGGCGGCGAACCGGGCGCGCAACTCGGGCCAGCCGGAAACGTCGTGCTGGGCGGGCAGCGCCGGGTCGGAGTCCAGGCCGAGCCCGGCGAGCAGGGCCGCATAGAACTGGGGCTCGATCGCCCCGACCGCGACGAAGCCGCCGTCGGCGGTGGCATAGGTGTCGTAGAAGGGCGCTCCGCCGTCGAGCAGGTTGGAACCCCGCGGCCCCGGCCACAAGCCCGACGCGACGGCCCCGTGCAGGAAGGTGGTCAGCAACCCGGCCCCGTCGACCATCGCCGCGTCCACCACCTGGCCGCGTCCGGAGCGCGCCCGCGAGACCAGTGCCGCCAGCACGCCGACCGCCAGCAGCATGCCGCCACCGGCCAGATCCCCGAGGTAGTTGAGCGGCGCCGGCGGCGGCGAGCCGGAGCGCCCGAGCGGGGCCAGGGCGCCGGACACGGCGATGTAGTCGATGTCGTGCCCGGCCCGGGAGGCGAGCGGCCCGTCCTGGCCCCAGCCGGTCATCCGCGCGTAGATCAGGCCCGGATTCGCCGCGGTGCACACCGGCGGCCCGAACCCGAGCCGCTCGGCCACCCCCGGCCGGAACCCCTCCACCAGCACATCGGCCCGCGAAACCAGCGACAGCAACGACGACACCCCGGACGGCGACTTGAGGTCGAGGGTCACGGTGCGGCGCCCGCGGTCGAGCGGCCCGACCGGCACCGCGCGGGGGCCGGGCCGGGAAACCTGCACCACGTCGGCCCCGAGGTCGGCCAGCATCATGCACCCGAACGGCCCCGGCACGAGCCCGGCCAGTTCGACGACGCGGATTCCGGCGAGCGCGGTCATGCGAGCGAGAACCGGTCACCGTAGCGGGCGGCCAACTCGCGCGCCCGCCCGGCGAAGTCGCGATGCTGCGTGGCGTAGCGGAGCACGCCGCCCGTCCAGGCCGGGAAGCCGATGCCCAGGATCGAGCCGACGTTGCCGTCCTCGGCGGTCCGCAGCACGCCCTCGGCCAGGCATCTCCGCGCGTCGATCGCCTCGCTGAATAGGAACCGTTCCTGCAGATCCCCGAACGGAACTTCGCAACCGGCCGCGGTGGCAAGCTCGGCGAGGCCGGTCCAGAGACCGGTCCGGCGGCCTTCGGCGTACGCGTAGAAGCCGCGCCCGCCCGCCCGGCCCGGCCGGTCGTGGCCGTCGACCATCGTGTCGACCAGCTCCCGGGAGGGCCCCGACGCGCCCGAGGCGCGGTGGATGCGCTGCACGAGCGCGAGGCTCACCTCGTCGGCGAGGGCGAGCGGCCCGGTCGGATAGCCGGCCTGCAGCGCCGCCTGCTCGATCGTCGGAGCGGGCACACCGGCCGCCAGCATGAGCAGGGCCTCGTCGATGAACTTGCCGATGACCCGGCTGGTGAAGAAGCCGCGCCCGTCGTTGACCACGATCGGCGTCTTGCCGATGCGGCGGCCGAGGTCGAAGGCGCGGGCCACCGCCGCGTCGCCGGTCGACGAGCCGGCCACGATCTCGAGGAGCGGCATCCGGCCGACCGGGGAGAAGAAGTGCATGCCGATGAAGTCGGCCGGCCGGTCGACGCCCGCGGCCAGCCCGGTGATCGGCAGCGTCGACGTGTTCGAGGCGAGCAGGGCATCCGGGGCGACGACCGGAAGCACCTCGGCGAACACCGACTTCTTGAGCCCGGGATCCTCGAAGACCGCCTCGATCACCACGTCGGCGCCGGCCAGCAGGTCCAGCGAGTCGGTCGGGGTGATCCGGGCGAGCACCGACGGGTCACCCGACGCGACCGCGCGCCGGGCGGCGGCGAGCGAGACGTCCTTGACCACCACGTCGAGGCCGGCGCGGGCACAGGCGTACGCGATGCCGGCCCCCATCATGCCGGCGCCGAGCACCGCGACCTTGGCCGCCGGCCGCACCTGGGCCGGCGGCCGGGCCAGGCCACCGTTGACCGCCCGCATGTCGAAGAACAGCGCCCCGATCATGTTCTTGGCGATCTGCCCGGTGAGCAGCGTGATCAGGTGCCGCGTCTCGATCGTCTGGGCGGTCTCGAAGTCGACCTGCGCGCCCTCGACCGCGGTGGCCAGGATCGCCTCGGGCGCGGGCAGGCGACAGCCCTTGAGCTGTTTGCGCAGCGTGGCCGCGAAGGCCGGCAGCTGCGAGGCGAGTTTCGGCGACGCCGGCGTGCCCCCGGGCATGCGATAGCCGGGCCGGTCCCACGGCTGAGCGGCGTCCGGGTTGGCGGCGATCCAGGCCCGCGCCCGCTCGATGAGGGCGGCGTCAACGCGGGCGGCGTCGCCGCGGGCGGCGTCAACGCGGGCGAGGCGCTCGCGCGTCGCGTCGGTTCCCGCCGCCGACCGCCCGGGCGAGAACGGAGGCTGGCTACCGGAGAGCGCAGCCGCCGGCACATGTTGACGTGTTGATTCCATCAATGTTGATGCCGCCGGGCTTGGTGGCTGGTCGCCGGTCGGTTGGTCGTTGGTGGGCGCGGCGGCAGCCTCGTGTTGACGTGTTGATTCCGTCAATGTTGATGCCGGTGCGCCGGTCGGTTGGGTGCCGGTCGGTTGGGTGCCGGTCGGTTGGGTGCCGGTCGGTTGGGTGCCGGTCGGTTGGGTGCCGGTCGGTTGGGTGCCGGTCGGTTGGGCGTTGGTGGGCGCGGCCGCGGCGTCGTGTGGACGTGTTGATGTCGTCAATGTTGATTCTGCAGTCAATGTTGACGGCGGGATCACCTCGTCAATCAGGCCGGCGGCCGCGGCATCGGCGGGGCGGAGACGGTGGCCGGTGAGGAGCCACGTGGTCAGGGCCGGCGCGAGGCCGAGCATGCGGACCGTGCGCGTGACGCCGCCGGCGCCCGGCAATAGTCCGAGCGTCACCTCGGGGAAGCCGACGCGCGTGGCCGGCGTGTCGAGGGCGATTCGGTGATGGCAGGCGAGCGCGATCTCGAGCCCTCCGCCAAGGGCGGCCCCGTTGATCGTGGCGACGACCGGACGCCCGTACGTCTCGAGGCGCCGCAGGTCTCTCTTGATCGTGCCCAGCATGGTTGCGAGGCGCGGAGCGTCCTCGCGGGTCGCCCGGCTCATGAGCGGGAGGTCGCCGCCCGCGAAGAAGGTGGTCTTGCCGCTGGTGACGATGACGCCGGTGACCTCGTCGCGTTCCGCCTCGAGCCGGTCCATCGTGGCGGTCATGGCGTCCACGTAGCGTTCGTTCATCGTGTTCGCGCTCTGCGCCGGATCGTCCATCGTCAGCACCACGATGCCGTCGGCGCCCCGCTCGTAGGAGATCATGAGAGCCTTTCCAGGACCGTGGCGACGCCCATGCCGCCCCCGATGCAGAGGGTGACGACGGCCCGGCGCAGGTCGCGGCGTTCGAGTTCGTCGAGGGCGGTGCCGAGCAGCATCGCGCCGGTCGCGCCGAGCGGGTGGCCGAGGGCGATCGCGCCGCCGTTGACGTTGACCAGGGAAGGGTCGATGTCGAGGTCGCGGATGTAGCGGAGCACGACCGCCGCGAAGGCTTCGTTGATCTCGAACAGGTCGATGTCGTCCAGGCTCAGCCCGGCGACCGCCAGCGCCTTGCGGGTCGCCGGGGCCGGCCCGGTCAGCATCAGCGTCGAATCGGTGCCGGTCACCGCGGCGCCGGCGATGCGGGCCCGCGGCGTCAGGCCGAGCTCGTGGCCGATCGCTCCGGAGCCGATCACGACCAGTGAGGCCCCGTCCACGATGCCGGACGAGTTTCCCGCGTGGTGGACGTGATCCAGCTTCTCCACCCACGGAAACTGTTGCAGCGCAACGGCATCGAAGGCGTCGAGCGCGGCGAACGACGGCTTGAGCGCGGCCAGCCCGGCCAGCGACGTGTCGGGCCGCATGTGCTCGTCGACGGCCAGGATGCCGAGGCCGTTGGGGTCGCGGACCGGGATCACCGAGCGTGCGAAGTGCCCGCCCGCCCACGCCTTGGCGGCGAGATCCTGCGACCGCAGCGCCCACGCGTCGACGTCGTCCCGCGTGAACCCCTCGATCGTCGCGATCAGGTCGGCGCTGATGCCCTGCGGTACGAAGCCGGTGGCCAGCGCGGTCTCCGGGTCGAGGAACCAGGCGCCGCCGTCCGAGCCCATCGGGTTGCGCGACATCGACTCGACGCCGCCGGCCAGGATCAGGTGCTCCCAGCCGCCCCGGATGCGCGCCGCGGCCTGGTTGACCGCCTCGAGGCCGGAGCCGCAGAACCGGTCGAGTTGCACCCCGGCGACCGTGTCGGGCAGGCCGGCGAGCAGCGCCGCCGAGCGGGGGAGCACGCCGCCCTGCTCGCCGACCGGGGTGACGATGCCCATCACGAGGTCGTCGATCCGGCGCGGGTCGAGACCGGGGTTGCGGGCCAGCAGAGCGGAGATCAGGCCGGTGGTCAGCGTGATCGGCTTGACCCCGTGCAGGGCGCCGCCCGGTTTGCCCCGGCCGCGCGGGGTCCGTACCGCGTCGAAGACGTACGCCTCAGAGGGCACGGGCGATCAGCTCCTTCATGATCTCGTTGGTGCCGCCGTAGATCTTCTGGACGCGCGCGTCGGCGTACATCCGGGCGATCGGGTATTCGGTGGTGTAGCCGTAGCCGCCGAAGATCTGCAGGCAGCGGTCGACCACCTCGCACTGGCCCTCGGTGAGCCAGCTCTTGGCCATCGCGGCGGTCGCCACGTCGAGTTCGCCGCGCCGGTGCCGCTCGATGCAGTCGTCGAGGAAGACCCGGGAGACCCGGGTGCGCGTCGCACACTCGGCCAGGACCATCCGGGTGTTCTGGTGGGCGATCAGAGGCTTCCCGAAAGCCTCACGCTCTTTCGCGTACGCGGTTGCCAGCTCGACGGCCCTTTGCATGGCGGCGACCGCGGTCACTGCAATGACGAGCCGTTCCTGGGGCAGTTGCCGCATCATCGCGAAGAAGCCGGTGCCCTCTTCGCCGAGGCGGTCGGCGACCGGCACCCGCACATCGTCGAAGAAGAGCTCCGCGGTGTCGTTGGCGTGCAGGCCGATCTTGCTGAGCTTCTTGCCGCGGGTGAACTCCGTCATGATCAGCAGGCTGATGCCGCCGGCCTTCCCGGTCACATCCGTTTTGACGGCCGTGATGACGAGGTCGGCGACGGCGCCGTTCGTGATGAACGTCTTCGAGCCGTTCACTATGTAGACGTCGCCGTCCCGCTCGGCCCGCGTGCGGATCGCCTGCAGGTCGGAGCCGCCGCCCGGCTCGGTCATGCCGATCGCCCCGACCAGCGACCCGTCGCACAGCCCGGGCAGCCAGCGCCGCTTCTGCTCCTCGGTTCCGTAGGCGACCAGATAGCCGGTGACGATGCCGCTGTGCACGGCCAGGCCGAGGCTGCCCTCGCCGGTGTGGGCCTGCTCGTGCAACAGCGTCGCCTCGTGCGTGAAGTCACCGTCCCCGCCGCCGTACGCCGCCGGCACCGACAGGCCGAGCAGGCCCAGTTCGCCGGCCCGCCGGTAGTGCTCACGATCGGGATGGCCCTGCTGTTCGAGGCGCGAGGTGTGGGGGATGACCTCTTTGGTGAAGAAGGCGCGGGCCAGCTCGGCGAGATCGTCGTGCTCGGGCCGCTGCCACGACGGGCGGTACCCGTCGAGTCCGGGCGTGACCATGACCAACACCCTCGCCGGTTATTGGCACACTGTCAACAAGGTCGTGTCGTAAGGTTTCCGTTGTGAGTGTCGAGGCAGGTCAGCGGCGTCGTCTCGAGCCCGACGCACGCCGCCAGCAGATCCTCTCGGTGGCGGTCCGGCTGTTCGGCGAGCGCGGCTACGCCGACGTCTCCACGACCGATGTGGCCCGCGGGGCCGGGGTCGCGCGCGGCCTGATCAACCACTACTTCGGCACCAAGAAAGACCTCTACCTGGCAGTGGTCCGGGTGATGCTGACCGTCCCGTCCGGCGCCGTCGCGGGCCTGCCCGAGGGTGACCTGCCGACCCGGGTCGACGCGCTGGTGACCTGGTTCCTCGACGTGGTGTCGCGGCACTCGACGTCGTGGCTGTCCGCGATCAACGCCGGCGGGATGGCCGGCGACCCGGACGTCGACCGGGTGATCGGCGAGGCGATCGACGCCGCCGCCGACGGGGTGCTCGAGGCGACCGGGTTCGCCGGGCGGCGCACCGAGGCGCTGCACGCGATGGCCCGGTCGTACGTCTGGCTCGGCACCTCGACCGCCCGGGAGTGGCTGCAGCGGGGCGTGCTGACCCGCGCGCAGGTCCACCAGCTGCTGGCGACCACCCTGCTGGCCATGGTGGACAAGGTCTTCGAGCAGTCCTAGCCGAAAGGCGACTGCATTCCGCGTGCCGCATCCGCGAGGATCAGTATCTACGCCCGTCGCACTGCCCCCTCAACGTCGACCCCAGGTCCCGGAGGCGGAGATGGACAACCGGTACAGCGCGGATACGATCACGATCGCCGGGGACAGCCCCGACGACATCGAACGTCTCAACGACATCATCGACAGCGCGATCCACAAGCGGCCGCTCGGCCGCCCCGTCCGCACTTTCGGCCGCCGGACCGTGGTTCCCGTGCGCGGGCACGACCCGGTCGAGGTGTCCACCGTGTTACGCGCCGCCGGGGCGCCCGGCGATCCCCGGCCCCAGCTCGTCTTCTTCAGCGGCACCAACCAGATTCGCGAGACGCCCGGCGGCTTCGCCGACCACCACCTGTTCCTGATCGGCAACGACGTGGGGCACGGCCTGCTCTACTCCCCACTGCCGCCCGACTACGAGCCGCCGGCGAAACCGGATTGGAAACGGCCCGCCGGCCACCTGCGGCGCCCGGTCATCGCGCTGTTCGACTCCGGCGTACGCGAGCACGAATGGCTGCCGGACGCCGACCCGGACGATCCGTTCGTGCTGCACCCGGACGACCCGGCACTGAGCAGGCAGTGGTCCTCGCCCGTACCCGAGGCCCCGGCCGGGGAGCCGAAGGCCGGGCACGCCACCTTCAACGCCGGACTGATCCGGATGAACGCCCCGAGCGCCCAGGTGCTGTCGATCCGCGTGATGGACGGCGAGGGCATGGTCGACGAGTCGAATGTGGTCGACGCCCTGCTCTGGCTCGAGGACTACCGCAGGACCCGTCCGGTCGACGTGGTCCTGATGCCGTTCGGGCGGTCACCCGACGACGAGATGGACGACGACCGCACGCTCGACGAGCTGCGGGCGCCGATCGAACGGCTCGCCGGCCAGGGGGTCGCGTTCGTGGCGTCGGCCGGCAACGACCACCAGAGCCGCGGCATCCATCCGGCCCTCTTCGACGACGTGACCGCGGTCGGCGCGGGCTTCGGCGAATACCACGCGAAGTTCAGCAACCACGGCGACTGGGTCGACCGCTACCGGGAGGGCGTCAACGCCCTCAGCATCCTCCCCGGCGACGGGTGGGGCCGATGGAGCGGCACCTCGTTCTCCGCCGCGGTCTTAGCGGCCGACCTCGCCCACCCCCATGTCGCCTGACGACGCGCACCTCGGCGGTCTCCTCGAACGGGCCCGGGCCGGCGACCGGGAGTCGCTGCGCGAGCTCGTCCGGGTCCTCAACCCGGTGCTCTGGCGGGTCGCCCGGGCCCAGGGCCTGAACACCGAGGACGCCGCCGACGTGGTGCAGACATCCTGGCTGGAACTGGTCCGGCGGCTCGACGAGATCCGCAACCCGCGGGCGGTCACCGCGTGGCTGATCACCGCGACCCGGCGCGAGGCCTGGCAGCGCCGGGCCCGCTCCCGGCGGGAGGCCGACGACCCGGCACCGTTCCTGGAGGCGGCGGTCGCCTCCGGACCGGCCCCCGAGGAACGACTGCTCGCCGACGAGCGCGACCGCGTGCTCTGGCATCACTTCGAACGCCTCTCGGAACGCTGCCGCGACCTGCTGCGCATCGTCGCCCAGGTCGACCGCCCCGACTACACGGTCATCGCGTCGGCGTTCGGCATGCCGCACGGCAGCATCGGCCCGACCCGAAGCCGCTGCCTGGCCAAACTCCGCGACATGCTCCTCGCCGACCCGGCCTGGAGCACATGATGGACGATCCCCTGGACCGCGAGATCCTGTCCCGCATCGCCCGCTACGACCCACCGCCGGCCGACCTCGACGACCGGGTGCTCTTCGCCCTCGCCCTGGACGACCTCGACGCCCAGGTGGCCCGCCTGTCGGCCGAGGAATTCACCGGCAGCGGCGCCCGCGCCGGCGAACGCACCCGCACCATCACCTTCGACGCCGACAGCCGCACCGTCATGATCACCGTGGTCGAGCGCCCGGACAACCTCGTCCGCATCGACGGCTGGCTGGCCCCGGCCGAAGCGGCCCGGGTCTCGCTACGCTTCCCGGAACCGGCGCCGGTCCGCACGATCACCGCCGACTCCACCGGCCGCTTCGTCTTCGACGAGGTGCCACACGGCCTGGCCCAGCTCCTGGTGGACGGCACCCCGTCGGTGGTGACGCCATCGCTGGCGCTCTGACCTCCCGGTTCGACCGCCTCTACCACTCCGGACTGGCGGCCAGCGAGGACGGCCGCCCCGGCCTGGCGGTGCGCCGGCTCCGCGCGGCCCTCCGGCTCGCCGCCGATCACCCCGATCCCGTACGCGGCCGCCTGCTCGTCAGCCTCGCCTGGGCCGAAGCCGAGCGGGGCCGCGTCGACCTCGGCTTCCGCCTGCTCGACGAGGCATCCCTGCTGTTACCGCCGTCCGCTCTTCCGCTGCTGCACGCCCAGCGCGCGGTCCTGCTGCGCCGCAACGGACGCACCGACCGGGCCGCCCCCGAGTTCGACCGCGCCATAGCCGGCCTGACCGACCCGCTCGACCTGGTCAAGGCCCTGAACAACCGCGCACTGCTCCGCCTCGACACCGGCCGCGTGTCGGCCGCCCGGGAAGACCTCGGCCGCGCCCTGACCCTGGCCCGCCGGCACGACCTGACGATGATGGCGGCCGTGGCCCAGATGAACCTGGGCTGCCTCGAGTACGTGTCGGGCGACCTCCCGACGGCCCTCGGCACCTTCTCGGCGATCCGCCCGGTCTACGAGTCGGTCGTGCCGGGCCGGGTGGCCGTCGTCGACATCGAACGCGCCCGCGCCCTGGTCGCCGCCGGCCTGTTCCGCGAGGCCGACCGCTGCCTGGCCACCGCCCTGGCCCAGGCCACGGCCCAGGGCCAGGACCACACCCGGGCCGACGCCTTCCAGGTACGCGCCGAGGCCGCCCTGCTGGCCGGCAACCCGCTCGCGGCGGCCACCTGGTCGGCCACCGCCCGCGCCGCCTTCCGCCGCCGCGGCAACCCCCGCCACGCCGCACTGGCCGCGCTGCTGTCACTCCGCGCAACCGCCCAGCTCGCCACGCCCCCAGCCGAGCCGACCCTCGCAGCCGGACCCGCGCCCGCAGCCGAGCCGACTCCCGCGGCCGCGCCCAAGTCCGCACCCACGTCCACGCCGACGTCCACAGCCGCACCCAACTCCGCTGCCGTGCCGATCTCCGCAGCCGAGCCCACCGCCGCGCTCACGTCCGCAGCCGTGCCGATCGCCGCGCCGACGTCCGCAGCCGTGCCGATGCCCGCAGCCGAGCTGACTCCCGCAGCCGTGCCGACGTCCGCAGCCGTGCTGATCGCCGCAGCCGTGCCGACCGCCGCGCCCACTCCCGCAGCCGTGCCGATCCCCGCAGCCGAGCCGGCCGCCGCGCCCACTCCCGCAGCCGAGCTGACCCCCGCAGCCGAGCCCCCCACCACCCCCCCCCCAACGGCCGCGTCCACCCCCACCCCAACGGCCGCGTCCACCCCCACCCCAACGGCCGCGTCCACCCCCACCCCGTTCTGGGCGGGGTCGAGTAGAACACCCGGGTCCGACAAACTTCGCCGGTTGTCCACAGGCAATGGCGAATTCGTGGCCCGGGGGCGGCGACTCGCCGCCGAACTACAGAAGCTGAAACTTCCCGAGGACGCCCGGGTCGCCGCACTCGTCACGGCCCGCGCGCTCATCGCTGACAGACGGGACAGGGCCGCCGAGCAGCTCATCGCGCGCTACGGCCGGCCCCGGCGCCACGACCGGCTCGACACGCGGCTGCTGTGGCGGCTGACGCGCGCCGAACTGGCCCGTGCTAAGCGGCAACCGGACCGGGCCGAGCGGGAACTCGCCGCCGGCATGGTCACGCTTCACCGGCAGCGGGGCCGGTTCGGGTGTCTCGACCTGCAGACCGGGGCTTCGGCGCACGGACGGGACCTCGCGCGGGCCGGGCTCCGGGCGGCGCTGGAGAGCGGCCGGTTCGGGGCTGTCTTCCGCTGGTCGGAACGGGTTCGGGCGCAGGCGCTTCTGTTGCCACCGGTGCGGCCGCCGGCCGACCCGGTTACGGCGGCGGCGCTGGAGGACCTGCGGCAGACGAGGCAGGCGATCCGTACGGCCGAGCTCACGGGGACCCGGCCGTCGCCGAGGCTGCGGGCGCGGGCCGAGGAGCTGAGCCGGGTGATCCGTGAGGCGTCCTGGTCGGTGCCGGGCGCGACCCGGGCCGGGGCGAGGATCGCGACGCCGGCCGCGATCAGGGCCGCTCTCGGTGACGCCGTCCTGGTCGCCTACCTGGACACCGGCGAGCGGCTGGCCGCGGTCGTGCTCGGCCGGCACACGGCGACGGTCGTCGAGTTGGGGGAGCGCCGCGCGGCCGAGGAGGCGGTTCTCCGGCTGCGGGCCGACCTTGACACCGCGGCCGGGCGGGCCATGCCGGAGCGGC
Source organism: Actinoplanes sp. NPDC051411 (assembly GCF_040682075.1). Classification (NCBI taxonomy): domain Bacteria; kingdom Bacillati; phylum Actinomycetota; class Actinomycetes; order Micromonosporales; family Micromonosporaceae; genus Actinoplanes; species Actinoplanes sp. NPDC051411. Next base: position 40,689 of record NZ_JBFBAD010000041.1, read on the forward strand.
TGGCCAAGGCGGTCGGCCAGGCGACCCAGGAGGACGCCAGGGGGCTGGCCGCGATCGTGATCGATCCGATCCGGCGGCGGATCCGGGACGACGACCTGGCTGCTGGCCACCGCACCCTGGTCGGTGCTGCCCGGACTGGCCCGGAGGCCGGTCACCGTGGCGCCCTCGGCGACGGCGTGGCTGGCCCGGCGCGGTCGGCGACGGGGCGATGGGCGTACGGTCCTGGTGGCCGGGCCCGGCAACCAGCGCGGGCCGTCCGAAGTCCGGGCGATCGCCGGCCGCCGGCCCGGCGCGACCGTCCTCACCGGGGCCGGCGCGACGCCCGCCGCCACGCTCGCCGCGATCGACGGCGCCGCCGTCGCCCACCTGGCCACCCACGGCCGGCACGAGGCGCAGAACGCGCTGTTCTCGAGCCTGGAACTGCATGGCGGGCCGGTCCTCGGCTACGACCTTCAGCGGCTGGAGGAGCCTCCCGAGCTGGTCGTGCTGGCCGGGTGCGAACTGGGGTTGAGTGAGGTGCGGCCGGGCGACGAGAGTTTCGGCATGGCGTCGGCGCTGCTGGCGGCCGGCACCGCCACCGTGATCGCCAGCGTGTGCCGGGTCGCCGATGAGGCGGCGAGCGAGGCGATGGTCGGACTTCACCGCCGGCTCGCCGCCGGGCGGACCCCGGCCGAGGCTTTGGCCCAGGCCGCGGCCGGGACCGGGTTCGTGTGTCTGGGGAGATAGTTTCCGATTCAGCAGTTCGCGAAGGATGCCGTGCGGCACGCTTAGGCCGTCGGCCGGATCCTCAGCTCAGAAATTGTGATGCCGATAACAGGGACGCGAAGACTGCGACCGGAAGAGGCTCATATGGGACTGAGTGGGGTGTTCGACGACCGCTCCCTGCGGACGAAGATCGGAACCGCCGTACTGACCGCTGTGGTGAGCGGTGTGGCCGTCGGCGGGCTGGCGCTGAGCATGATTCACCAGCAGAACACCGATTCGGCTGCCGCGCAGCGGCGGACCATCGCCGTCGAGGAAGCCTCCGGCGCGTTCAGCAAGAACATCGAGGCGTACGGCGGCAGCGTGTCGGCGCTGCAGCTCTACCCGGCCATCAAGGACACGATCGAGCAGGGCATGAAGGCCGATCAGGCTGCGATCGCCACCGCCCTCACCACCCTGCAGTCGACGCTCGGATCGGACCCGACCGCCGCGGCCGAGGTGGCGAAGGCGCAGAACGACTGGCAGGCCTTCCTGTCGTTCATGAGCACGCCCTCGGTCTCCGGGGGTCAGGCGACCACGGCCGCCGCGTTCGCCGACACCCTGAAGAAGTACAACGCCCTCTACGGCGCGCTCGGCGCGGACGAGACCGCGTTGCAGAAACGGGCCAGCACGCTGTCCGACGAGAGCCTGGCCACGGCCGACTCGAAGGCCCGGACCGCGAGCTGGTGGATCGGCATCCTGCTCGCGATCGGCGTGATCGGCAGCCTCCTGATCGGCTTCCGGGTGGCGGGCCGGGTCCGCGGGACCGTACGCAACGTCTCCAGCGTGGCCGACGGGCTGGCCGAGGGCGACCTGACCCGTACGTCCGGGGTGACCACCAAGGACGAGGTCGGCGAGATGGCCGCCTCACTGGACCGGGCGATCGCCCGCCTCCGCGAGGACGTCGTCCAGCTGGCCGGCAACGCGACCACCCTGCACAACGCGGCCGGACAGCTCACCGCGGTGTCGAGTTCGGTCGACGAGGCCGCCAACCAGGCGTCGGCCCAGGCCGGCTCGGTCGCGTCGGCGGCCGACGTGGTCTCCAACAACCTGCAGGTCGTCTCGGCCGGCTCGGAGGAGATGGGCTCGTCGATCCGCGACATCAGCGTGTCGACGACCGAGGCGTCCGAGGTGGCCGCCCAGGCGGTCGAGGTCGCCGCCCAGACCAACGCGATCGTGGCCCGGCTCGGCGAGTCGTCGTCCGAGATCGCGACCGTGGTCAAGGTGATCACCAGTATCGCCGAGCAGACCAACCTGCTGGCCCTGAACGCGACCATCGAGGCGGCGCGGGCCGGTGACTCGGGCAAGGGTTTCGCGGTCGTCGCGGGCGAGGTCAAGGACCTGGCGCAGGAGACGGCGAAGGCGACCGAGGACATCTCGCGGCGGGTGCAGGCGATCCAGGCCGACACCGACGGCGCGGTGGCCGCGATCGGCGAGATCTCGTCGATCATCGAGCGGATCAACGGCATCCAGCTGACGATCGCCTCGGCGGTCGAGGAGCAGACGGCGACCACGCAGGAGATGAACCGTACGCTCTCCGACGCGGCGGCCGGCGCGGGCAACATCGCCGCGACGATCGGCACGGTCTCCGACGCGACCCGCCGCACCACCGACACGGTCGGCGACACCCGGCACGCGGCCGACGAGCTGGCCTCCACCGCGGCCCAGCTGCAGGGTCTGGTCGCCCGATTCCGTTACTGAGGAGCGTCACTAAAGTGCAGGGGTGCCCCTTCTCGACGCCCTGACGCAGCCCGACGACGTCCCGGCCGTGCTCACCACGGCCGAGGGGTCGCTCTCCCGGCACGAACTGCTCGGATGGTCGGCGGCCGTGGCCGCCGGCCTTTCCGGCGTTCCGATCGTCGCGGTCCGCGCGACGCCGACCATCCAGACCGTGGTCGCGGTCACGGCCGCGCTGCTGGCCGGCGTGCCGATCGTGCCGATCCCGCCGGACGCGGGCGACCTCGAGCGGGACCACATTCTGCGCGACTCGGGTGCCGTCCTGATGCCCGCCGTCACCCGGTCCCGGCGGGCCGGTGACATCCCGGCCGAGGTGAGCGCGGACAAGCCCGCCCTCGTGCTATACACCAGCGGCACCACCGGCCCGCCCAAGGGCGTGGTGGTCTCGCGGGCCGCGATCGCCGCCGACCTCGACGCGCTCGCCGAGGCGTGGCAATGGACCCCCGGCGACCATCTGGTCCACGGTCTGCCGCTCTATCACGTCCACGGCCTGGTCCTCGGGGTCCTGGGACCCCTTCGGCTGGGATCGAAACTCACGCACACCGGGCGGCCGGCCCCGGAGGCGTACGCCGGGAGCACCGGCACGATGTATTTCGGCGTCCCCACGGTCTGGAGCCGGATCGCGGCCGCTCCCGCCGCGGCCCGGGCACTCTCGAAGGCCCGTCTGCTCGTCTCGGGCAGCGCCCCGCTCCCGTCCCCGGTCTTCGACCGGCTTCGGGAGCTCACCGGGCAGGCGCCGGTCGAGCGGTACGGCATGACCGAAACCCTGATCACGGTGAGCGCCCGCGCCGACGGCGAACGCCGGGCCGGCCAGGTCGGGCGGCCGGTGTCCGGGGTCGGGACGCGGCTGGTCGACGAGGCCGGCGAGGTGCTTCCCGCCGACGGCACGACCATCGGCCACCTGCAGGTGAACGGTCCGACGTTGCTCTCCGGCTACCTGCGCGGCGGCGGCGTCGACCCGGCCCCGCTGGCCGACGGCTGGTATCCGACCGGCGACGTCGCCACGATCGCCCCGGACGGCTGGCACCGCATCGTCGGCCGCGCCTCCACCGACCTGATCAAAACCGGCGGCTACCGGGTCGGCGCGGGCGAGGTCGAGGACGCCCTGCTGCTGCACCCGGCCGTCCACGAGGCCGCGGTGATCGGCCTGCCCCACGCCGACCTGGGCGAGCAGATCACGGCGTTCGTCGTCGCCGACCCGGTCACGCCGGACGACCTGATCTCGTTCGTGGCCGCCCGGCTGGCCGCCCACAAACGCCCGCGCCAGGTCCACCTGGTCGACAGCCTGCCCCGCAACGCCATGGGCAAGATCCAGAAAGCCCGCCTGCGTTAAAGCCCGAAGGTTCGTACCAGATGCGGCGCGTGGCCGGTGGTGATCCATTCGGCGACGGCGCCGGCGGTTCCGGCCGCCATCATCATGCCGGTCGTGAAGTGGCCGGCCGCGAACCAGCCGTTGACCAGGCCCGGCAACCGGTCGACGACCGGCTGGCGGCCCACGACGTACGGCCGGAAGCAGCACCACCGCGCGGCGACCGCGGCGCCGCCCACCGCGGGCACGACGGTGGCCAGGTCTTTCGCCAGCCGGTCCGAGACCTCGGGCCGCACCTCAGGCGAGTCGTCGTCCTCGTCGAACGTCCCGCCGCAGACGATGCTCCCGTCGGCCAGGGGAGTGCCGCCACCGAGCGGCCCGGCCAGCACACTTCCCAGCCGCCAGGGTCCCGGCGCCACCGCCACCATGTGCCCCTTGACCCACCGCTGCTCGACGTTCCCGTCCCACGGCGGCGGCACCAGCCCGGTCGCGAACACCACCGCCCCGGCGCTGAAATCCCCGGCCGTGGTCCGCACCCCGGCGATGCGGTCACCGCGGACGGTCACGCTTTCCACCCGTACGCCGGTGGGGCCCCGGGCGCCGCCCCCGGGGGCC
>NZ_JBFBAD010000041.1:45100-82457 GCF_040682075.1 Actinoplanes sp. NPDC051411
GACCCGGGGAGGCGCCCGGGTCGCCAGGCCCGCGACCACCCGCAGCGGATGCACCCCGACCTGGCCGTCGACGAGCTGCGCGGTGCCGCCCTCGGGCATCCTCACGTCGGGTTCGAGCTCCTTTACCTGATCGGCGTCGAGCAGCTGGATCTCCGGCGGCGTCGCCGCGCTCGGCTCGATGCCCGGCGCCTGCCGCGTGACCAGCGGGCCGGCCCCGGCCGGGAACAGGTTGAGCCACCGGGTCGGCCACAGCCCGAGCGCGCCCTCCCACTCGGTGTCCCACCGGCGGTAGATCTCGCGGCTGGCCCGCCCGAAGGCCACGAACTCCGGGCTGTCGGTCAGCAGGTGCATGTCGGGCGCGATCGCCCCGGCGTTCCCGCCCGACGCGCCCGAGGCGAGCCGCTCCTCCTTCTCGAGCACGACCACCCGTCCGAGCCCGGCCTGCCGGCAGGCCGTCGCGACCGCCAGCCCCACGATCCCGCCGCCGACCACCAGCACGTCGGGCGAGCGGTCGAGGCGTTCGGGCCGGCCCGGCCGCAGGGCCGACCGCTCGGAGTCGTCGAGGCTCGCATCCCACACCGTCCGCCGTTCCATCCGGCCATCCTGCCCGCTTGTCCAGGCTTTTGCTCAGCCGGGATCCGCTCTGCCCCACCGACCGGGCCGCCGCGATCGCGATATCGATCGGCCCCAACCGGGACCTGCGCAAGGTCCCACCTGGGCGACCGGCTCCGCGACTCCGCCGAACAGGCGGCCGAACGGGCCGGCACGGTCTCGGACGCGGCCGGCGTCGGGTCGGAGAGCGTGCGGACCGTCGCCGCCTCGGGTGAGGAGATGAGCGCGACGATCCGCGAGATCGCCACCTCGGCGACCAGCGCCTCCGAGGTGGTCGCGTCCGCGGGTGACGAACGCCGAGGCGGCCCGCGCCACCGTACGGAAGCTGACCAGTTCGTCGGCCGAGATCGGCAGCGGGATCAAGCTGATCACCGGCATCGCCGGGCAGACCAACCTGCTCGCACTCAACGCGACCATCGAGGCGGCCCGGACCGGCGAGTCCGGCAAGGGTTTCGCCGTGGTCGCGGGCGAGGTCAAGGACCTGGCCCAGGAAACGGGCCAGGGCGACCGGGAACATCGCGCGCCAGGTCGCCGACATCCAGGCCGCCACCGGCACGACCGTCATCGCCCAGAACATCACCGGGGGTAGCCGAGGCGACCCGCCTGACCAAGGAGCACAGCGACCGACCGGGCGGGCGAGATCGCGTCCACGCTCGACCATTCGGGACGGGAACCGACCGAGCTGGTGGGGGCCTTCCGCTACTGAATTCATCTGCCGTCCAGCGATGCGACATCGACCGACGGCGATGCGCGCCTAATCTCGGCGGCATGAGATCACGGGTGACGGCTCTGGCCGCCGCGGTGCTGCTGGCGCTGGCACCGCAAGCCGCGTACGCCGCTTCCAACGACGACCTGCCGTTCGCGTCCGCGGTCTTCCGGGCCACGCACAACTCGTACTCGGGCGACATCGGCGGGGCGCGCGGCTCGATCGGGCAGCAGCTCGACAGCGGGGTGCGCTACGTCGAGCTCGACGTGTGGAGCGGCTCCTACGCGAGCACCGGCGACTACCAGATCGGGCACGGCTCGGCCGGCGACCAGGTCGACCACACCGGCGGCAACCCGGCCGGGAACCAGCTGCGGGCCTGGCTGACGACCGTCGACACGTGGTCGGCCGCCCATCCGGCCGCCGCCCCGGTCACGGTCATGCTCGACCTCAAGGACGACCCGACGACCCGGGCGTCGTACGCGGCCGGGAACTTCGGCGCCCTCAACCAGGAGGTCGGCGACGTGTTCGGCGCGCGGCTCGTGCGCCAGGGCCCGCTCGGCACGGTCGGGTCGCTGCGCGGGCGCGTCCTGGTGCTGCTCTCCGGCAACGCCACGGCCCGCACCGGCTACCTGCGCGACACCGGCAGCAACCCGGCGATCGTCGTCAACGACAAGGGCCAGGTCGTCGAGGTGCACGACAACGGTTCCGGCGACCTCTGGTACTGGACCGGCCAGTACGGCGCCGACGGCCACCTGACCTGGCTGCGGCACGGGCAATACGACACCGGCCGGAGCGCGGACGTGGCGCTGAACGACAACGGCACCCTGGTCGAGGTGCACCAGGCGCCGAGCGGTAACAACCTCTGGTCGCACGTCGGCCACCTCGGCGCCGGCGGCGAGATCAGCTGGTCGGCCTCGGCCAGGTACGACACCGGCGTGCTGCCGACGGTCGCCTTCACCGACCCGGCCGGGTCCGCCGTACGCGAGATCCACAAGAGCCCGAGCAACAGCCAGAACTGGGACTGGGCCGGCACCGCCGGAGCGACCGCGGTCGCCTGGACGGCGCACGCCACCACGTCCGACGCGCGCTTCCCGACCACCACGGCCACGGCCTCCGGGCGTACGGTCGAGGTCGCCGGCGGCGGAACGCTGACCGCGACCACCGACCGGGCGCCCGCCGAGCGGATCCGGTTCCCCCAGCTGGCCTTCGTCGAATATCAGGCCGGCGACAGCGCCGAGCTCAAGGACGGCGCGCTGTTCTGGGCCGCGACCGCCTCGAACAAGTCGTTCATCCGGTCGGCCCGGCAGGCCGGCGTCAGCGCCCGCGGCTGGGACTTCGACTCGGCCGCGCTGGCCACCGACCCGCTCGCCAACTTCCCGGCGACCAACAATCCGAACGCCGCCTGGTACCAGACGCTGCTCAACCGCCCGGACGCCGTCTCCTGACGGCACAAAGGCGCATCACCGGTCGAGGAGGTCGCGCACCAGCGCGGCCATGCGCCTGGGCTCCTCCAGCCACGGCCGGATCGCGGTTTCCAGGTCGGCGGCCCATTCGCCGGGTGTCCGCCGGAGTTCAGCCGGGGCGGGCGCGTCGACGGTGAGAACGTCGGCGTGGACCGAGATCAGGTCGGCGAACCCGCGCCAGACCCGGGCGTCGAGCAGCTGGTCGTGCAGCAGCAGGACGACCGGTCGGTTCAGGCTGGCCACGGCCGCGACCTTTCACGATTGTTCCGTGGATCGGCGGCGCTGTCGGTCGCGAACAACACGTCGGGCCGCCTCCAGCAGCACCTCGGCCACGCGGTCGCGCAGCTTGCGGGCGGCGAACGAGCGCGCCACCACCCGATGAGCTTACGAGGGGCGGCCGTTCACGTTCGGGTGACGCCGGGGCTCGGGGCGGTGAAAAGCGCCTAGAGTTCCCGATTCATGAATGAGAGCGTGCTGAACGGCGGCCCCAGCCGCGACGGCGAGCCGGAACAGTCCTGGTGGGACGCCCCGGACCGGAACGACGAGGCGCGCGGGCCGACGGTGGCCGCCGTGCGCGAGCTGGACGCCGGGCACGCGGCCGTGGCGATCAGGCTGGCCGAGGTCGCGGTCGACGACGAGCTGCTGGTGGTGTTCGGGGCCGAGCGGGGCGCCGGCAAGCACCGGGCGATGCTCGCCGGCCTGCGGACGCGCCTGCCGAGGCACGACGTCGTCGCCGTGGCCGCCCGGCCGGATCTCGCCCGCCGGCTGGGCTTCCTCCTCGACGCCGGGAGTGTGCCGGTCGTGTTGACCGAGGTCGGCGCGATGCGTGACCTCACGGCCGAGCTGGCCTGCGTGGTGCGCGCCGACCGGGTGGTGCGCGTCTTTCGTACGCCGGGGGGAGCCGACCTCTATCCGGTGTGGAAACGACCGGGCCTCAACTGAAAAGCCAGCCGTACCAGTCGGTCAGATTGTCGCCCCGGGTCGCCGACACCGTGATCACCGTGGCCGCCGGGTTGACCGAGGCGACGTGCAGACGGCAGGCGTCGATGTCGAAGTCGACGTACGGCAGGAGGTCGAGCTTGTTGATCACGACCAGGTCGGCCGCCGCGAACATGTACGGGTATTTCAGCGGCTTGTCCGTGCCCTCGGTCACCGAGATGATCACGACCTTGCCGGATTCGCCGAGGTCGAACAGCGCCGGGCAGACGAGGTTTCCCACGTTCTCCACGAACAGCAGTGTCTTCGGCGCCGGGTCGAGCTCGTCGAGCGCCCGGTCCAGCATCGAGGCGTCGAGGTGGCAGCCGGCACCGGTGTTGACCTGCACGACGTCGATGCCGGTGCGCCGGATCCGCTCGGCGTCCAGTGTGGTCTCCTGGTCGCCCTCGACGACCGCGATCGACCGCCGGCCGCCGAGGTCCTGGATGGTCCGTTCGAGCAGCGTGGTTTTGCCCGACCCGGGGGAGCTCATGAGGTTGACCGCCCGCACCCCGAGCGCCTCCAGCCGGGCCCGGTTGGCGAACGCGATCTCGTCGTTGCGGGCGAGCACCTTCTCTTCCAGGGCGACGACCTCAACACCATGGCTGTGGCCGCAACCGCAGGTCGCGCACATTCTTCAGCCCACCTCCATCGAGACGATCTGCAACTCGCGGCCGCCGGTGACCTCGAGGTCGGCACTGCCACAGGGACTCAACAGAATCGGGTCGTCGAGGCGTACGTCAAGACCGCAGGTGCGGCAGTGAGCCGCACCCGGACGATGGTCGATCGCCAGTTCGGCGCCGTCCGCGAGGATGCCTTCGACCGCCAGGTCGAAGCAGAATCGCATCGCGTCCGGAACCACCGCCGTCAAAGCTCCAATTCGGACGGTCACCCCGCCGCACGCGGCGTCCGCCGGCCCGCGCGCAGACCGCGCCGACGATGCTCTCGGCAACCGAAAGCTCACGCATGAACGCTCCACGCGGTGGATTGACACCGTTACACACTGTAGGACTACTCTGTTACGCGCATCACACGCAAGGCCGCATCCTCTGACGGGGGTCCTGGTCGGACCCCGGAGAGCGGGTCACATGCCTTCCGCGGACACCGACGTCCTTATTCACGTTCTGTGGATCAACTCGGGACTCAGCTGCGACGGTGATTCGGTCGCGCTCACCGCGGCCACCCAGCTCGTCGTCGAGGACCCGATCCCGGACGAGAAGCCGCACGAGGACGGTTACCGGTGCGGGTTCGGCAGCGATCCGATGACGACCAGCGAGTGAGCCGTGGCCGAGGAGGAATGGCAGGCGACGGGCGCCCGGATCGACGCCCGCTACGAACTGACCGGCCGGCTCCGGCGGGTGTGGCGCGGATTCGACGGCCGGGAGGCACGCGAGGAGATCTCGCGCTTCTTCACCCGCGTACGGGAAAGAAGCGCGACGTGAGCGACTACCGTTTCTCCGTCCGGGATGTCATTTCGGAGCCCTATGCCGCGGCACCGCAACTGACCGCCCGGCTGCGGATCGACGAGACCACCGGCGTGCGGGTGCACGCGATCGCCCTGCGCTGCCAGGTGCGCATCGAGCCGCAACGACGCCGCTATGACGAGGTCTCCGCCGCCGCGCTGCTCGGCCTGTTCGGCGAGCGTTCCCGCTGGGGCGACACGCTCAAGTCGTTCACCTGGATGCATTGCAACGCCACGGTTCCCGGCTTCTCCGGACACGCCGAATTCGCGCTGGCGATGCCCTGCACCTACGACCTCGAGGTGATCGGCACCCGCTATCTGCACGCGCTCGACGCCGGCGACATCCCGCTCACGTTCCTGTTCTCCGGCACCATCTTCACCCGAGGTGATACCGGCTTCGCGGTCGAGCAGGTGCCCTGGGCGTGCGAGGCGAAATTCGACCTGCCGGTATTCATCTGGCGGCAGATGATCGAGTCCTATTTCCCGAACACCGGCTGGCTGCGCCTCAGTTCCGACACCCTGGTGGCGCTGGCCGACTTCCGGGCCCGGCACGGCCTGACCAGCTGGGACGAGACCGTGCTGAAGTTACTGGGCGGCGCGTCGTGAGCATTGCCGCCGCTCGTGCCGTCGCCGACGCCGTCCTCTACGAGGGCTATCTGCTCTATCCCTATCGGGCGTCCGCGGCCAAGAACCGGTCGCGCTGGCAGTTCGGCGTGCTCGGTCCGCCGCTCGCTTCCGAATCCGCCTTCGGCGAACCGCCGACCATGGCCATGCAGTGCCTGCTCACGCCGGGCGGCCACGTCACGGTCCACCTTCGGTTCCTCCACCTTCAGGTACGCGATGTCGAGCGCCTCGATTCCGGCGGTTCCTACCGTCATGTCCCGTCCCTTCGCATCGGCGACCGGACACTCCTGTCCTGGGACGAGGCCGTCGAGCACGAAGTGACGGTCCCGCCTTTCGTCACCGATTTTCCGGTGCACGTTCCGGCCTTTTCCGATTCCACCCCGCTGCATCCGGCGGGCTCGCCCGCCGACCCGCCGGCCGGCCGGTTCGTACGCCGCCGATGGCCGTTGACGGCCCGGGTCCGTCTCTCGCTCTCGCCCCTGCCCGGCGCCTCCGTGACCCGCCTGACCGTGACCGTCTCGAACGAGCACCCGTCCCCGGTCGCCGACAAGCAGTCCGCGACCCGCCACTCCCTGCTCGGGACCCACCTCCTGCTCGAGGCCCACGGCTGCTCGTTCATCTCGGTGCAGGACCCGCCGCCGTTCGCCGCGGCCGCCGCCGCCGGCTGCACCCAGAACCGCTGCTGGCCCGTCCTGGCCGGCCCACCCGGCAGCGCCGACGTGCTGCTGGCCGCCCCGATCATCCTCTACGACCACCCGCGGGTGGCCGCCGAGAGCCCGGGCGAGCTGTTCGACCTGACCGAGATCGACGAGATCCTCACCTTGCGGGTGCTGACCATGACCGACGCCGAGAAGGCCGAGGCCCGGGCCACCGACCCCCGGGCGGCCGCCGTCATCGACCGCTGCGACGGCCTGTCCCCGCCCGTGGCCCTGGCCGACGATCCCGACGCCGGCCTGCACGAGTGGTACGGCCGCCACTACTACTTCGCGCCCGACGAGATCTAACCCGCAACCGAAGGGGAAGACCGCTCATGAGGTTCCCTGGAGTGCTCACGATGCTCGCGCTCACCGCGGCCGCCGCCGCGGCCGGGACCGGGGCCGCGAGATCGATACCGGACATCCGCCGCTCCCTCGCGATCCGCTCGATGTGACCGGCCGCGTCCTGGTCGCCGGGATCGGCAATCTCTTCCTCGGCGACGACGGCTTCGGGCCCGAGGTGGTGCGCCGGCTCGCGGCGGGCGGTTCCCCGCCGCCGGGCGTACACGTCGTCGACTACGGCATCCGCGGCATGCACCTGGCCTACGACCTGCTCGACGGCTGGGACAGCCTGATCCTGGTCGACGCCCTGCCCGCGACCAGCGGCCCGCCGGGCCAGGTCATCGTCATGGAGCTCGGCCCGGGCGACGCCGACCCGGGCGGGTTCGACGCCCACGGGACGCAGCCGGTGGCCGTACTGGGAAGCCTGACCGCGATGGGCGGAAAGCTGCCGCCGACCTACATCGTGGGTTGCCCGGTCGAGTCGACGCGGGAGGGCATCGGCCTGAGCCCCGCGATGTCGGCGGCCGTCCCGGCGGCCATCGACACCGTGCTCGACCTGCTCGAACGCCTTCCGCTGACCGAGCCGCTGACCGAGCCCGGGAGGCCGTGACAGGTGCCTGGGCATCCCGGCCGCCCGGCTTCCCGATCTGCCCGCGCTGCCGGGCCGGGCCCACTACAGCTTCCAGGTCTTCGAGGTCTGTCGGCGGGCCGGGCTTATCGAGAGTCGCGAACGCCGCCAACTCTCTTTTGAATAGTCGCCGGGAAACAATGGGAACGCGCCCCTTTGTGTCTCGCCGACAAACTTGTACTCTCCAGTAACATTGACGCTTGACGATCAAAATAGCGCGGGACTAGCTTCGGGCTCATCCTTCTTTACCCAGCGAATTCGCCTCAGGGAGCCCGACAATGGATGAGCCCGGTTTCGGCCGTACCCGGTGGCGCCGGTTCGGCCTCCTCATGCTCCTGTCGGTCGGCCTCAGCGCGGGCATGGTCGCCCTGGTCGCCGACGGCGCGCTCGCGGTCGGCTTCAACGTCTCCGGCCAGAACTTCAAGGTGAGCGCCGACCAGCTCGTCGCCACGGGCTTCGTGCAGTACGGCGGGGTCGACGCCTCCATCGCCCCCGGCAGCAACCCGCCCAAGCAGGTGCCGGAGCCGGTCGCCATCTCGGCCATGAAGACCGCCGAGATCACCAACCTGTGCCAGTCCGTCGTCACCGACCTCGGCGTCTTCGGCAAGGTCACGCTGGTGATCACCGCGGGCGACGCCGGCAAGCCCGTCACCGCCACCGACATGGTCGTCGACATGACCCGCCTCGACGGCGACGCCGACTTCCACACGATCGAGATCGGCCGCGACGCCAGCACGATGGACAAGGGCCCGACCAACGACCCGGCCGAGCTCGCCCAGCGGCGGCAGGGCTTCTTCGGCCAGCAGGCCACCTCGGTCACGATCACGCACCTCCAGCAGACCGCCTGGTCGACCATGGCCAGCGAGTTCAACCTCAAGCACCTGTCCATGCAGCTGCACTGGGGTCAGGACGAGTGCTTCTGAACGTCCCCCACCGACAAACAGCGAGAAGGAGAGACGGCATGAGCCGTACCCGTGTCCTGCGTGCCGCGCCGCTCGGCGCCGCGGCCGCCCTGGTGGCCGGAGTCGGTCTGGTCGCACTCACCGCCGGGCCCGCCCAGGCCGCGACCGGCACCACGGTCACACCGGCCGGCGACTCGTACTCGGCGAGCCTGGTGTCCGGGACCAGCGCCGGCTTCGTCGTCGGCTCGACGACGGTGACCTGCAACCAGTCGGCCAACACCGGCACCGTCCCGGCCGCCCCCGGCAACTCGAGTGCCGACGGCCCGGTCATCTCCTCGGTCACCCCGCCGACCTTCGCCAACAACGGCGGCGCCTGCCCGACCAACGTCCCGTTCACCACCGCGACCACGGCCACCAACGCCACCAACGGCTCGTGGACGATCGGCCTGCAGTACGACCCGGCCGGCTCGACCGGCACGATGACCATCCCGCAGGCGGGCGTCGTCACCACGATCTCCGGCCTGGCCTCGTGCACGATCACGGTGGCCCCGGACGGCCCGGCCGCGATCACCGGCCCGTGGGTCGACGGCACCGCCACCACCGCGCCCCAGCTCGACTTCTCGGCCGGCGTCTCCCTGCCGATCAGCGTGACCGGCGGCTTCGGCTGCCCGACCGGCGCGACGGCGGCGACCTTCACCGCCCGCTACGAGATCACCGACACGACCGACGGCACCCAGCAGATCACGGTCGCCGAGACGACCTCCGCACCGACCGACACGCCCACGGACACCCCCACCGCCTGACGAATCCCCCGATCAGGCACCAGCTCGGCGGCCGCCCCTCCACGCGGCCGCCGAGCCGTGTCCGCGAACGAATTCACCCTGAGCGGATCTCACCCGGCCTGAGGGTCGGCCAGCCGCATCACGGTCTCCAGTTGGCGCCGGGTCTCGGACGGCAGCACGGTGATCCGCGAGATCAGGTCGTCGTCGGTCAGCATCGTCTCCCAGGTGCAGAAGATCCGGCCGGCGCGGGGGAACGCGACCCGCACGACGCCCAGCCCTTCGATCTCGACCTCGGCCCCGACCGCGGCCGCTGACGGATCCGCCGTCGCGGCGAGGGTCTCGTCGTCGGCCACCTCGGCTCCGGTGAACACGACGAAACCGCGTTTCTGCTCCTCAGTGGCCGGTTCGACGATCCGGACGGCCTTGCCGCCGCCGAGCAGGACCACCGGCGTACGGCCGTCGAGCCGGGCCCACCACACTTCGCCGCTCCTCATGACCTCAGACTGGCATGCCCGGTGCATGATGATCTCCCTGGGGGAGGTCTCGTTGAGCAAGCGCTCGGCGGCGGTGGGCGTGCTGTTCGCCGCCAATTCGGCTCGGCACGGCGATCTTCGCGAGGCCCGGGGGACGGGACGTGAACCAGAGCGTCCGCGACGAGTTGCTCGGCTACCTGGTTGAAGCGATCGGGTCCGTCTCGGCCGAACACCCAACGCGAGTTGCCGTCGACGGGCCGCCCGCCGCCGGCAAGACCACCCTCGCTGACGAGCTGGCCGTCATCTTGCGCGCACGGGGCCGCCACGTCATCCGCGCGACGATCGACGACTTCCTCTTCCCCCGAGCGCAGCGCTATCCGCGCGGTGAATACTCGGCCGAAGGGTGCTATTTCGACACCCACGACTACGACGCACTGAACCGGGTCCTGCTCGATCCGCTCGGCCCGGACGGAGATCGACGCTTCCAGCACGCGGTCTACGACCACACCACGGATACCGCGCTGTCCCCACCAGTCACCACTGCCCCCGTTGACGCCATCCTGCTCTTCGACGGCGTCTTTCTCATGCGCCCGGAACTGATTGACCGGTGGGACCTGCGCATCTTCGTGTCCATCGCGCTCGAGAGGACCGTGGATCGCGCCGTGTTCCGAGAACGGCAGGTGTCATCCCAGGCCGACGTCGAACGACGCTGGCGCGAGCGTTACATCCCCTCCCAGCAGCTCTACTTCGCGACGGTCCGCCCGACCGATCTTGCCGACGTCATCGTGCACAACGACGAGCCCCAGCAGCCCGACTGGAAGGTCCGAACTCGTAAACGGCTCTGACGTGGAATTGTCCGTCAGTTCTGGGTTCTGGCTCACAAAGCATGAAATGATCATGGTGCCGTGCGGACAGCCCGCTGACGCGGCGACAGGCTTCACGCTTCCCAAGCCAAGACCTGAAACACTTATGGTTGTAGCTGTCCTGCCACGGATCAACTCAGCCACAGCCGCACTGACATCATCCCAGCCGTAGCCGTGGTCACAGCATGGCGGCGAAGTCCTGGCAGGATCATCCGGTGCGCTTCACACCTACCCTCCTGGCGTCCTTCCGCGTGCCGGCGAACGACCCTCGCGTACCTGGTTCCGCCCACACCGCGGACACTCCCACCGTCCAGCGGTGGCCGGAGCGCCGGCTTGTCGTGATCCGTCGCGACGAGGAGCTGTTGGCGTACGACCTCGGCCGGCTCGTGGCCGGCGACGACGCTCCCGCGGCGCGGTTCCCGGCGCCATGGCCGCGCCGGGCGGGCGGGAGAGATGCGGTGAGTCCCACCCTGGACCTGGCGGTCTTCAGCGGTCAGCACGCGTTGCACGCGGTCGACGCCGATGGGGCGCTGCGCTGGAGGGTGCGGCATGCCTGCTGGCAAGGGGCCTGCCTGGAGCTGCACGACTCTTACGAGGAGTACGCGGACAGCGCCGGCCACCGCCATCACGACGACGGCTCATGCTGGATCAGCGCGGACGGTTCGACGGTCTGGGCACACGTATGCACCCCGCTGACGCAGGACATCGAGCCGGAGAATGTCGAGCTCGGCGAGGAGTGGCTGGTGCTCGACGCCGTGGATGGTCGCGTCCTGGGCCGGGCCTCGACCGACACCGCGACCGCCGGCTCCCACCACGTGCCCCATCCCGACCCGGGCCAGATGGGCCTCAGCGTCGGCGAAGGCCAAGACGGTGTGCCGCTGTTGTGGGGCCGGTGGGACGGCAGCCGGCTGACCGTCACCCGTATCGGCGATGACGACCGCTGCCTCATTGACGTCAGCCCGGACGGAAGCCAGTTCTTGACGGTCGCCCACGAGCAGGGGGAGCTGGCACTTCATCGCCTTCCCGACGGTGCGGTGACGCACGAGGTTGCCGCCTACGACCAGATTCCGCCGCATCCCCAGGCGTCGTCGGACACCGAGGAAGAGGAGGCCTTCTGGGACTACCGATGCGGCTTCGTCGACGAGCACACCGTGATCGCAAGCAGCGGAGAAGACCGGCAGCCGCGGCACTGGCTGATCGACACGGCGCAAGGAAAGGTGCTCGGTCAGGTGGAATACCCGATGCCGGTAATGGAGTCCCCGATGGCGCTGGGTGACGGCACCTGGCTCACCTGCGGCGAGGACCCCTTCCGGCTCCTGCTGTGGAGTCTTTCCCGCTGAACAGCCGCGTCGCTCAACCACGACCGGACAGTGAGTGATCTCCTCGTGGGTTCGTCGTTCTGGCCTGGCAAGCGGGACGCCGCCCCGGAACCCACGGCGACCATGATCGTTCACGCTTTGTGAGCCAGCACCCAGTTCTGACACCACGGGGGGACGGATGCTCGATCGGATGGATTCGATGTCCGCGAGTTTCGGGCTCTGGCGCGGATTCCGTGAAGGCACCTAGAGCGCACGTCACTGCTGGGCTGGCGACCTGCACGAGGGTTGCCGGGCACAATGCCAGTCGTGGATGACCTCACGGATTTCCTGTGGCAGATGGAGATTGGCGTTCTGGAGGAGGCGCCGCTATACGAGATTCCCCAAGGCTCGATTGACGACCCTGGAGGGTCCGCTAGACGTCACGGGCCTTGGCCTGCATCAACGTGCGCGGCCGTCCTGGAGCCCTGGTACCGGGCTGGGTGGATTGGCCTCTACTTCCGGGATCCGCCTCCCGGATGGAACGTCATCCCGGCGGAGTGGCAGAGCCGTCTGACCGACGACGCTGACCTGGCCGCCGGGGACGCGTATGCCCTTCTCGAACAGCCTGAACGCTGGATCCTCGAACACGCCGACGGCCACGTTCAGCCCTACAGAACCGTGGACGGCGAGATAGCGCCGCGGGAACAGTGGTTCGAACATGTCATCAAGATGGCCCGAAACCTTCCGCTTAAGCCGTAAGGGCGAAGCCCGCGCGGCCGTACATCTGCCGTTTGATCTTCTTTGTGCGGTTAACGTTGCCTTCCACTGGTCCGGAGCTGAGGGACAGAGTCAGTCCGGCGGTGAGCAGAGCCACTTTGTCGTGGTCTGGGCCGGGAGCCAGTGGCGGCAGGTCGCCGACCTGCGGGCGCACGGGATCGAGGTGGCCGGCAAGGTCGTGAGCGTCGCGCACGTCGGTAAGGTGCGCAAGGCCCGGCTGGAGCTTCCCCGGCCGGACGGCAGCACCGCCGAGGCCGAGATCGACCTGTGGCCGCTGACGAGGATGGCCGAGGGCGACCTGATCGAGGTCACCTACGACCCCGCCGGCCTCGACCGGGTGCAACGCGGCTGGGGCATCGACTACGCCTCGCCGATCATGGTCAGCCTGGGCGCCGCCGCCCTCACGGTGGCGGCCGTGGCCGGGGTCCGGTCGGCCGCGACCGGCCGCCCCGTGCCGTCCGGCCGGTCGCGCCGGAACGTGCCGTTGCGGCCTCGCCGGCGCCGCAAGCCGGTGAAGCGCCAGAAAGTCAAGCGACGCCGTTAGGTCTGTCCCACGGGATCAGCTCGCCGGGGTCCTCGCCCGCCTCGACGAGGTTCCACCAGCCGTCCTGGGCGAGGTAGTGCTCGAACCACGCCTCGAGGCTCGCCGAGTCGATCCACCACGCCTGCTCCGGGTCGCCGGCGTTGGGTTCGAAGAGCAGGACCTGCCCGTCCGCGTTCCGGCAGTCGACGGCCGCGTACATGCCACAGCCCCAGGTCAGGATCGGCAGGACGCCCTCCGGCCAGGCCCATTCCGTGCCGGCGTTGGTGGTGCGCTCGCGGGTGTAGGTGTCGACCGCCTCGGCCAGCGGGAAGAGCTGGTAGTCGGGGCCGAAACCGCCGTCCGCCACCTGCCCGTAGACGGCTCTGAGCAGCGGATGCAGCGGGTGGCCGAGCCGCGTCTCCTCGGCCGCGATCCGGGCCGGTGTCAGCCGCTGAGCCGGGGACTCGATGCTCTGGGCG
Source organism: Actinoplanes sp. NPDC051411 (assembly GCF_040682075.1). Lineage (NCBI taxonomy): Bacteria > Bacillati > Actinomycetota > Actinomycetes > Micromonosporales > Micromonosporaceae > Actinoplanes > Actinoplanes sp. NPDC051411. The sequence goes on from NZ_JBFBAD010000041.1 coordinate 58,705, forward strand.
AGCCGGTCCAGCAACGGCCGAAAGTCGATCACCCCAGCATGATCGCATGGGCGCTCCGGCGCCGGCTTGCGGCCGTACGCGGTGAGCACCGCCGCCCGCTATCGCCGCGTCGCCAGGAGCAGCGTGGTGTCGATCGCCATGGACACCTCGTCGTCGAACAGGGCGGCCAGCCGGTCCAACACCCGCTGCCGCACGTCGGCCGGCAGCATCCGGAACTGCGACCGGGTCTGCGTGAGCCCGATGAAGTCGGCCGCCGGGACCGTCAGGTGGTGAAGGTAGTGCCGGCTGGCGAGATCGCCGAACTGTGCCGCGGCGGCCAGTTCGTCACCCGGCCACTGCGACCAGACCCGTTCCGGCGTGACCGACAGATCCTTGATCACGACCGTGGGCGCCACCTCGGCGAAGACGTTCACGAACGCCTTCTGCCGGTCCGGGTCGGCGAGCCGCTCGTTGTTCCAGAGCAGCGCGAACGTCCCGCCGTCGGCGAGCGCCGAGGCGGCCATCGGCCAGCGCGTCTCCGGCACCGTCCAGTGCCAGGCCTCGGCGCTGTAGACCAGCCCGAACCGTTCGTCCGGCCGGAATTCCTCGAAGGTGCCGCGGAAGATCGGCACGCCGGGAGCGTGCCGGGCCAGGATCGCCGCCATGTCGGCGTCCGGTTCGATGGCCGTGACCTCGACGCCGTGGGCGGCGAACTCGACCGTCGCCCGGCCCGTTCCCGCGCCGATCTCGAGCGCCCGCCGCACGTCGCCGCCGTAGCCGAGGACGTCGTCGAACAGCTCGGCCGGGTAGGGCTTGCGGACGCGGTCGTAGAGGTCGGCGATCTCTCCGAAAACCTGGGCCGGGTCCCGTTTCTCCATGCCGGGATCCTATTTGGTCGGGGCGACGATCCCGTACTCGTGAATCTTGCGGTAGATGGTCGCGCGGGACATGCCGAGGGCGGCCGCCGCCTTGATCTTGTTGCCGTTCCAGTCGATGAGGCTGCGGACGATAGCGTCGCGTTCCATCGCCTCGAGCGGGCTCAGCAGGCGGCGGCTGACCGTACGGCACTCCGGTGGCAGGTCGTCCGGCTGGATCGAGCCGCTGCGCCGGCGCTGCACGATGTTGCGCAGCACCTGCCACAGCTGCTCGATGTTGCCCGGCCAGCTCGACCGGCACAGCATCTGCATCGCCTCGGGCGAGCAGGTCAGCCGCCCGTCCGGCACCAGCTTGGCCAGGAAGAACGGCACCAGCGCCTGCACGTCCTCCAGGTGGTAGCGCAGCGGCGGCAGCTCGACCGTGCTCGGGAAGAACCGCAGCAGGTCGGCCAGGTCGCCGGCGTCGTGCCGCTGGCTCATCGTCATCGCGACCCACGGCGGGGACTGCCCGGCCCGGGCCTGTTCGAGGAGGCGGGCCAGGGCTCGCAGCGGCGCCCGGCCGATGCGGTCGGCGTGCTGGATGACCAGCGCGCCCTCGCCGGCCTCGATTTCCCGGCGTACGTCGGCGAGCCACCCGCGGCCGCCCGCGGCCGCGTCGACCACCGCGAAGTGCGCGCCCGGGCTGTCGTGCTGGTGGATCGCCCGGATCACGGCCAGCTTCCCGACCCCGGCCTCGCCCTCCAGCGTCAGCCATTCGCCGGCGCTGTAGACCGACCGCACCTGGTGGCACCCGCGCAGCCACAGCCCGCCCGAGCCGACCAGCCCGGGCAGGAAGGCCCGGGGGGTGGGCGACGAGGAGAGGGCGCCCGCGCCGGGCTGTTCCGCCATCTTCACCTGCACGATTCCGCCGGTCAGGCGGCCCTCGCCGCGCACCGGCCGGCAGTACATGCGGGCCCTGGCCCCGCTCGGCAGCTCGACCACCAGCGACGCCGTCGGGTTGCGGCCGGCCAGCACCTCGGCCGCCCGGGTCAGCAACAGGGCCTGCTCGGCCGGGTCGAGGGCGTGCCGGGCGGTGTCGTTCATCATCACGACGTCGTTGTTGAGCGCGAACACGATCCCGGCCGTACGCCGGCAGGTGCGCAGGTATTCCTGCAGCAGTTCCAGTTCCCGGATTCCGCTGTCGGCCAGCATCGCCTGCTGGATCTGTCCGGCCGTGGTGCGGGCCAGCGTCATCAGCAGCGGGTCGGCGTCGCGGCGCCAGCAGGTCAGGTCGACCGCGCCGACGGTCTTGCCGGAGATCGGATGGTGGATCGGCACCCCGGCGCAGGCCAGGTCCTCGAGGTGTTCGGCGTAGTGCTCGTGGCCGAACACCTGCATCGGCCGGCCGCCCTCGAGCGCGGTGCCGATGCCGTTGGTGCCGACGTGCTCCTCGGCGTAGCTGAAGCCGGGCGCCAGGTTGACCCGGTCGAGGTGGGCGTCGAGCTCCCGGCCGGCGTCCATGCGGGTGAGCACCAGCCCGGCCTGGTCGGTCAGGATGATGCTGATCGGCTGCCCGTCCAGGTGCTCGCGCAGATGGCGCAAAACCGGCAGGGCGCTGCGGGTCAGTGGGCTGTCGAGGTCGGGGTCGCGCTGGTAGGACAGGTCGATCCGGTCGGCGGCCACGTTCCACCGCCGGGAGCGCCACCACGAGGCCAGGATGGCGTCCCGCACCTGGTGGGGGTCGACATCCGACGCGGTGAGGAACTGTTCTCGGGTCTTGGCGAGTGCGTTGTCGGGGGATCGGTTCGGCGGCATGGGACACCCCCCTTGCCGGGCACGCTCGGGTTTCGGGCTGGTTACACCGTACGCGCCGGAACCGTGACTCTCGTCTCATGTTGAGACCCCAGATTGTCAGGTCCGCGATGGACTCGGGCGATGGAGCCGGTTCCCGAAACATTCAACCCGTGGACCGTCGTCAACGTCGTTTTTCACCATCTGGCGGCGCAGGGTCTGCACCCGGTGCTGGGCGGCGCCGACCCGGGCGCCCCGGCCGCCGAACTGCTGCGCGCGTTCGGCATCGAACCGGCCCCGGAAGGCGACCGCCAGGTCGGCGAGAACGTCAAACGCCACCTGGCCGAGATCCGTGCGGCCATCTTCGAGGACCAGGCGTGACTCATTGTGAGACCGCCGCCACACCGCGCCCGATGTCTGATCACGCTGAAGGACGCAGCCTGAAACGAGGAGTTGACTCATGAGTCGGCAGAGCGTGGCCAAGGCACATCAGAAGATCCAGGAACTGTCCTGGGAACCGATGTACCACCAGCCTGTCTCGCACTACGGAACCGACTACACGTTCCGTAAGGCGCAGAAGAAGGACCCGCTCAAGCAGGTCCTGCGGTCGTACTTCCCGATGCAGGAGGAGAAGGACAACCGGGTGTACGGCGCGTCGGACGGCGCGATCCGCGGCAACATGTTCCGTCAGGTCCAGGAGCGCTGGCTGGAGTGGCAGAAGCTGTTCCTGTCGATCATCCCGCTGCCGGAGATCTCGGCCGCCCGGGCGATGCCGCTGCTGTTCCGCAACGTCCCCAACCCGGAACTGCACAACGGCCAGGCGATTCAGATGATCGACGAGGTCCGGCACTCGACGATCCAGCAGAACCTCAAGCGCCTGTACATGAACAACTACATCGACCCGGCGGGCTTCAACTCGAGCCTCCGCAACTTCCAGAACGACTACTGCGGCACCATCGGCCGGCAGTTCGCCGAGGGCTTCATCACCGGCGACGCCATCACCGCGGCCAGCATCTACCTGACGATCGTGGCCGAGACCGCGTTCACCAACACCCTGTTCGTCGCGATGCCGGCCGAGGCCGCCGCGAACGGGGACTACCTGCTGCCGACCGTCTTCCACTCGGTGCAGTCGGACGAGTCGCGGCACATCTCCAACGGCTACGCCACCCTGCTGATGGCGCTCGCCGACGAGGGCAACCACCAGCTGCTCGAGCGCGACCTGCGCTACGCCTGGTGGAACAACCACCGCGTGGTCGACGCGGCGATCGGCACGTTCATCGAGTACGGCACCAAGGACCGCCGCAAGGACCGCGAGTCGTACGCCGAGATGTGGCGCCGCTGGATCTACGACGACTACTACCGCAGCTACCTGGTGCCGCTGGAGAAGTACGGCCTGGTGATCCCGCACGACCTCATCGAGGAGTCGTGGAACCAGATCTGGAACAAGGGCTACGTGCACGAGGTGGCCCAGTTCTTCGCGACCGGCTGGCTGGCCAACTACTGGCGGATCGACCCGATGACGGACAAGGACTTCGAGTGGTTCGAGTACAAGTACCCGGGCTGGTACGACCGCTACGGCAAGTGGTGGGAGGCCTATAACCGGCTGTCGACGCCGAACGGCCACCACCCGATCGTCGCCGAGGACGTCGACTATCAGTACCCGCACCGCTGCTGGACCTGCATGGTGCCGTGCCTGGTCCGCGAGGACATGGTGATGGCCGAGGTCGACGGCCAGTGGCGCACGTACTGCCACGAGGCCTGCCGGTGGACCGACGTCGAGGCGTTCCGGCCGACCTTCCAGGGCCGCAACACCCCGAACATGGGCCAGCTGATCGGCGCCCGCGAGTGGGAGACCCTCTACCACGGCTGGAACTGGGCCGACGTGGTGAAGGACATGGGCTTCGTCCGGGACGACGGCAACACGATGGTCGCGCAGCCGCACCTCAACCTGGACGACCCGAAGAAGCTGTGGACGCTCGACCACCTGCGCCGGATGCCCAACCTGCAGAGCCCGAACGTCCTGCTCAACCAGATGACCGACGAGGAACGCGCCGCGTTCCACGCGCAGTACATCAAGGGCGGGCCCGCCGGACGTTACGCGCGCGACTGAGATGGGAGAGAAGCACCGCGTCCGGTTCGAACCGGTCGGCATCGAGATCGAGGTCGACGAGGAGCAGACCGTGCTGCGGTCCGCGTCCGAGCAGGGGCTGATGCTCATGCACGGATGCAAGGAGGGCCAGTGCGCGGCCTGCAAGTCGTTCGTCCTCGACGGTGAGGACATCGAGCTCGACCGCTACTCCACCTTCGCGCTGCCCGATTTCGAGAAGGACGAGGGCTTCACGCTCCTGTGCCGGGCCCACGTCTACGAGGACGTGACCATCGAGCTGCTGAACTACGACGAGGAGATTCTGCGTTCGGGGTTGCCGATCCAGAACGCGGTGGCGGAGGTCGTGTCGATCGAGCACGTGACGCACGACCTCCGGCACCTGGTGCTCCGGCTGATCGAGCCGGCCGAGCTGACCTTCTTCCCGGGCCAGTACGTCGACATCAAGGTGCCGGGCACCGAGACCACCCGGTCGTTCTCGATGGCGAACACGTCCAGTAAAGAGAACGGCCGGCTCGAGTTCATCATCAAGGTCTACCCGGACGGGATTTTTTCGTCGTTCCTCGACCAGGAGCTTCAGGTCGGCGACCAGTTGGAGCTGACCGGGCCCTTCGGCGTCTTCACGCTGCGGGAGGCGACCGACGAGGATATCGTCTTCGTCGGCGGCGGAGCCGGCCTGGCTCCGATCCTGGCCCTGCTGCGCTCGATGGCCGAGCGCGGCATCAACCGGCGCGGCGCCTTCTACTACGGCGCCCGCACCGCCCGGGACCTCTGTTTCGTCGACGAGATAAAGGCCCTCGAGGAGAAGCTGCCCGACTTCCAGTTCATCCCGGCGCTGAGCGAGCCCGGCGAGGACGAGAACTGGGACGGCGAGGTCGGCCTGATCACGGACGTGGTCAGGCGCTACGAGTCCGATCTCAAGCGCGCCCACGCGTACCTCTGCGGCCCGCCGCCGATGGTCGAGGCGGCCATGCCGCTGCTGGCCGTGCTCGGGGTGCCCGAGAAACACATCTATTACGACAAGTTCACAACCACAGGTGGGGAGGACTGATGACGACCGCGACGGAACGTAGCGTTCCCAAGCCCGTCTTCACCGACGCCGAGGCCGGCGCCAAAGAGTTCCCGGACTCGAACGCGCGCCGGTTCAACTACTTCGTCCCGCAGAAGCGCAAGCAGACCCACTACGAGGACGTCACGGTCGAGGTGCAGCCCGACCCGCGGCACTACCTCGCCCAGGGCTGGCTGTACGGGTTCTCCGACGGCAAGGGCGGCTACCCGCTGGACTGGACCGTGCTGAAGGCCTGGGGGAGCGACCGGCCGGAGCCGACCCGCGGGCCGGGCACGGGCGGCCAGGGGTACGAGTGGCCGGCCCACGGCTGGCACGAGTTCCGCGACCCCAACGAGGAGTGGGAACTCTCGCTCTACCGCTACAACGCCAACGTCGTACGCCAGGTCAACGCGAACGTCGACGCGGCCAAGCAGGCCAAGGCGTTCGAGCAGTGGAACCCGAACTGGGTGCGCTTCGTGCAGCAGCACGTCGGCGCGTGGATGCACGTCGACCACGGCCTCGGCCTCTACCTGTTCGCCAACGCCAACCGTCGCGGGCCGACCAACATGCACAACACGGCCATCGCGGTGAACAGCATGCACCTGATCCGCGCGGCCCAGGACCTCGCGCTCTATCAGCTGACGCTGACCGAGGAGATCCCGGACTTCGACGGCAGTGCGCATCTGGCGACCTGGAACGAGGACCCGGCCTGGCAGGGCGTACGGGAAACCGCGGAGCGGCTCACCGCGACCAGCGACTGGGGTGAGGCGGTCTTCGCCGCCAACGTGGTCTTCCAGCCGCTGGTCGGCGAGCTCTTCCGCAGCCGGCTGGTGATGCAGGCGGCCCCGCGCAACGGCGACTTCGTCACCCCGACGATCGTCGGCGCCGAGGAGTTCGACTTCTCCGAGCGCGACCTGCGCTACACCAAGGCGCTCTACGAGCTGCTCACCAACGACCGCGAGTACGCCGAGCACAACAAGCGGATCCTCAACGGCTGGCTGGCCGACTGGACCGGCATCTCGATCGCGGCCGCCCGCGCGATGCAGCCGCTGTGGTCGCAGCCGGACAACAAGCCGCTGCGCTTCGAGGACGCGCTGGACAGCGTCAAGAGCCGCTTCGCCGGCATCGTGGGCGACCTCGGCCTGGACATCCCGAAGGAGCTGGAGCGGTGACACAGCAGCGTTTCAAGACCGCCGAGAGCCCGTTCAAGTCCGACAACACGGCCTCCAACATGTGCGGCTTCACCCTGATGAACAACCAGATCGGGGTGGTCGTGGCCGAGGTGATGCGGGAGAAGCCGAACGTCACGGTGACGCCGCTGCCCTCGATGATCCGGGTCGACGCCCTCAACCGGATGGACGTCGTCTACGACGAGGTCTCGGAGGCGCTCGGCGAGGAGCCCGGCTACTTCGACGCCTCGCAGTTCGAGGAGAGCATGTCGACCCACTACGGCCGGATGATCCACGAGGACGACCGGACGATCATGTTCGCCAACCCCGAGGACGCGGCGGAATACATCGGCTTCGACCTGACCGCGGAATCGAGGTAACCGTATGTACGAGAAGGACGGCGAGAAGTACTTCATCGTCGACAGCCACATGCACTACTGGAACGCGTTGCCGTCCAACTGGGTGCCGGGCGCCGAGCAGTACGCCAAGGGCTGGATCGAATGCTTCCACGCCTACCAGGCGCTCGGCCCGAAGGAGACGCACTGGCCGATCGAGAAGTTCGAGGGCTACACCGAGGACGACCTGATGAAGGACGTCTTCTCCGACGGCCACGTGGACGTCGCGATCTTCCAGCCGACGTATCTGACCGAGTGGTACAAGGAGGGCTTCAACACCACCGAGCGCAACGCCGCCCTCGGCGCGAAGCACCCCGGCAAGTTCATCGCCAACACCCGGTTCGACCCGCGCGACGGCGACGACGGCCTCAAGAAGCTGGAAGAGAACGTCGCCCGGTACGGCAGCATCGGCCTGAAGCTCTACACCGCGGAGTGGAAAGACGGCTCCCGCGGCTGGACGCTCAAGGACCCGGCCGCCTACCGCTACCTGGAGAAGGCCCAGGAACTCGGCATCAAGAACGTCCACGTCCACAAGGGACCGACGATCTGGCCGCTCGACAAGGACGCCTTCGACGTGTCCGACGTCGACCACGCGGCGACCGACTTCCCGGAGCTCAACTTCATCGTCGAGCATGTCGGCCTGCCCCGGATCGAGGACTTCTGCTTCATGGCGACGCAGGAGCCCAACGTCTACGCCGGCCTGTCGGTGGTGATCGGCGGCCTCATGCACGCCCGGCCGCGGTTCTTCGCCAAGGTGATGGGCGAGCTGCTGTTCTGGGTCGGCGAGGACAAGATGACCTTCGGCAGCGACTACGGCATCTGGGAGCCGAAGTGGCAGATCGAGGGCTTCGTCGACTGGGACTACCCAGGTGAGGAATTCGACGACTTCCCGCGGGTGACCACGGCGACCAAGAAGAAGATCCTCGGGCTGAACGCCGCTCGCCTGTACGGCATCGACGTGCCCGCGGAATATCAGCTCGACGCGGGCGAGGGGACACCGGCGGCTCGGGACGACTCCGTCGGTGTCAGTTCCGAGTCGCCGGCGGTCTCGCCGGCATGACCGCCTGCACCGAGCGGCACCTGACGACGGCATCGCAGGCGAGGGCCAGAAGGGCATGCCCATGGAACTCAGTATGACCGCCACTCAGGTGGGGTCGCGCATTCTGGCCGCTCTGGCCGGGGTGCGCGACCCCGAGCTGGACGAGCCGGTGACGGTGCTCGGCTTCGTCGCGTCGGCGGTCATCGACGACGACGGCACGGCGGTCGTTCACCTGCGCCTGCCGACGTACTTCTGTGCGCCCAACTTCGCGTACCTGATGGTGGCCGACGCCTACGACGCGGTGGCCGCCCTCGACGAGGTCCGCCGGGCGGAGGTGGTGCTGGACGACCACTTCGCCTCGGACGCGATCAACGAAGGGGTGGCGGCCCGGGCCGGGTTCGTCGCCTCGTTCGAGGGGGAGGCGGTCGACGAGCTGGACAAGCTCCGCAAGGACTTCCTGCGTAAAGCGGTATTGGCCGGCACCGATGTGGTGTGCCGGCCGCTTCCCTCTCCCGGGACATCGACGCTCGGCGATGTACCGCCTTCGAGGGCCCTCGACCAGCTGCGCCGTCGCCGCGCGGAGCTCGGTCTGCCGGCCGACGACGCGTCCCCGCTGCTCATCGACCCGGTGACCGGTGCGGCGATCGCCGATGACCAGGTACCGCTGCATCTGCGCCGAGCCCGGCTGACCCGCACGAGCCTCGACGCGAACACCGGCATCTGCCGCGGCATGCTGCGGCACCGCTACTCCACCGACGGCCAGGGCGAACAGGCCCAGGAATAGAGGAGAGACCCCCGATGGCCAAAGAACTCCGATTCGGCGCGGACGCGCGCACCCTGCTGCTCAACGGCGTCGACAAGCTGGCCGAGGCGGTCAAGGCGACGCTCGGACCGAAGGGGCGCAACGTCATCCTGGAGAAGATCACCGGTTCGCCCGTGGTCACCAACGACGGCGTGACCATCGCGCGGGAGATCCATCTGAAGGACCAGTTCGAGAACATGGGCGCCCAGCTGGTCAAGGAAGCGGCGATCAAGACCAACGACATCGTCGGTGACGGGACGACGACGGCGACCGTGCTCGCTCAGGCGATCATCCGGGAGGGTATGGCGGCGATCGGGGCGGGTGCCAATCCCGTACTGGTCAAAAGAGGTGTTGATCTTGCGGTTGACCGCCTGGTCGAACGCCTCCGGACCGTCGCCCGCGCGATCGACAGCGAGGCCGACCTGGCCCGCGTCGCCGCGATCTCGGCCAACGACGACGACGTGGTCGGCGGGGTCATCGCGAAGGCCCTGCACACCGTCGGCGACGGCGGGATCGTCACGGTCGAGGAGTCGCCGCGGCACGGCATGAGCGTCGACTTCGTCGAGGGCTTCGAGTTCGACAACGGCTACGTGTCGCCCTACATGGTCACCGACCCGGCCCGGCTCATCGCGGTCGTCGACGAGCCCTACATCCTGATGACGGCCGAGAAGATCACCAAGGTCCAGCAGCTCATGCCGCTGCTCGACAAGATCATGCGCGAGCCCCGGCCGCTGATCATCATCGCCGAGAACGTCGAGGGCACCGCGCTGTCGATGCTCACCCACAACCACGTCAACGGCATCTTCCAGTGCGTCGCCGTGCGGGCCCCCGGCTTCGGCGACCGGCGCCTGCACAAGCTGGAGGACATCGCCGCCATCTGCGGCGGCGCGGTGCACAGCCGGCACTCCGGCTTCACCCTGGAGACGATGACCATCGACCAGCTCGGCCGGGCCGGGCAGGTGCGGGTCGACGCCGACCACACCGCGATCATCGACGGCGGCGGCTCCTCGGACGACGTCCAGTTCCGGCTGACGCAGTTGCGGGCCGAGCTGGAACGGGCGAGCTTCGGAGTCGACGAGGACGTGCTCACCGAACGGATCGGTTCGCTCTCCGGCAAGGTCGCGGTGATCCAGGTCGGCGCGCCGACGCCGGCCGAACTCAAGGAACTGCAGCACCGGGTCGAGGACGCGCTGTCGGCCTCGCGGGCCGCCATGGCCGAGGGCATCGTGGCCGGCGGGGGTGCGGCCCTGCTGCACGCCGCGGACGCGCTCGACGGCCTCGACCTCAAGGACGACTACGCGACCGGCGTCGAGATCGTCCGGCGCGCGCTGAGCGAACCGGCGTTCCTGATCGCCGCCAACGCCGGCTACTCCGGCGCCGAGACGGTCGCCCGCATCTCCCAGCTCGGCCCGGACGAGGGCTTCGACGCCCTCGACGGCCGCTTCGGCAACATGATCGACATGGGCATCGTCGACCCGCTGCGGGTCGCCCGCTCGGCCCTGCAGAACGGCGCGTCGGTCGCCGGCCTGCTGCTCACGACCAACACGCTGGTCGCCGAGGAGCAGACCCCGTGGGGCGGCAGCGCGTCGCTGATGACCGAGTTCGGCCCGCTCGACGAGGGCCTCAAACAACCGTCGCCGGACTCGAGCACCCCGCAGTCGCTGGGCCTCGGCCCGTCCGTCGCCTAGATGACCACCACCGTTCCCGCCCGCGACACGCTGACCGTGTTGCGGGCGCGCGGGCGCCTGCGGGGCTCGATCGCACTGCTCGGCCCGGCCTTCGTCGCCGCCGTCGCCTACGTCGACCCGGGCAACTTCGCCACCAACTTCACCGCCGGCGCGCACTTCGGCTACATGCTGATCTGGGTCATCGTGGTCGCCAACCTCAGCGCCATGCTGGTGCAGTACCTGTCGGCCAAGGCGGGCGTCGCCACCGGCCGCGACCTGCCCGAGCTGTGCCGCGAGTTCCTGCCCCGACCGGCGTCCCGCGGCCTCTGGGTGCAGGCCGAGATCATGGCGATGGCGACCGACCTGGCCGAGTTCCTGGGCGCCGCGGTCGGGCTCAACCTGCTCTTCCACGTGCCGCTGTTCCCGGCCGGGCTGATCACGGCCGTCGTCGCCTTCGGCATCCTCGGCCTCGAACAACGCGGCTACCGCCGCTTCGAACTGGCGATCGTCGCTCTCCTCGGCATCGTCCTGCTGGGCTTTCTGTACGACCTCCTGGCCGTACGCCCGTCCCCGGCCTCAGCGGTCTCGGGGCTGGTCCCGACGCTCGCGGGCGGCGACAGCCTGATCCTGGTCTGCGGCATCATCGGCGCGACCGTCATGCCCCACGTGGTCTACCTGCACTCGGCCCTCACCAAGTCCCGCATCGCCTGCCGCGACGACGCCGAACGCCAGGAACTGCTCCGCTTCCAGCGCCTCGACGTGGTCATCGGCCTCGGCGCGGCCGGCCTGATCAACCTGTCGATGCTGGTGGTCGCGGCCGCCCTCTTCCACGGCACGTCGTTCAACGGCGACCCGATCACGGCCGCCCACGACGGCCTGGGCCGCCTGGTCGGCGGGGGCGCGGCGCTGGCCTTCGCGATGGCCCTGCTCGCCTCCGGCCTGTCGTCGTCCAGCGTCGGCACCTACGCCGGCCAGGTCGTCATGCAGGGCTTCATCCGCCGCCGCATCCCGCTGTTCCTGCGCCGCGCGGTGACGATGGCGCCGGCCCTGATCGTGCTCGCCCTGGGCCTGCCCCCGACCGCCAGCCTGGTCGTCTCCCAGGTGGTGCTCTCGTTCGGCATCCCGTTCGCCCTGGTCCCGCTCCTACTCGTGACCCGCCGCCGCGACATCATGGGCGTCTTCGTCAACCACCGCCTGACGACCACCGCCGCCGGGGTCGTGGTCAGCCTGATCATCGCCCTGAACGCCTACCTCCTCCTCGACACGTTCCTCTGAGGCTCGGATCTCAGCGTCGGCACAGGGGCGGGGGATGACGATGCGGGAATGACCGCGTTGTCGGAACGCCCCGCCGCGCTGCTCGTGGCGGTGTCGCGGCCCTGGTTCTGGCCGGTGTCGTGGGTGCCCGCCTACCTCGGCACCGTGCTCGCCGGCCACGCCTTGCTGCCCGCCCGGGCCGATGCCGGCCGGGCCGTCGTGGCGCTGCTGATCCTGGGACCGCTGGTCTGGGGTGCGGTCCTCGCCCAGAACGACCTGCACGATCTGCCCAGCGACCGGGCCAACCCGCGCAAGGCGACCGCGCCGCTCGTGAGCGGCGCGGTGTCGGCCGGGCGTCTGCGGACCTGGTACCGCGTGATCGCGCTGGCCGCGGTCGGGGCCGCGCCGTTCGTGGGCCCGCTGTTCGTGGTCGGCGTGGTCGGCGTGCTGCTGCTCGGTACGGCGTACAGCGTGCCGCCGCTGCGCCTGAAGACCCGGCCGGGCTGGGACGTCGCGGTCAACGCGCTCGTCGTCGGGGTCGTGTCGCCGGTCGCCGGCTGGTCGATCACGCGGGCACCGTGGGAGTTCCCGTGGCAGTTCGGACTGATCGGCGTGTTGTTCGCGGCCGCGCTCTATGTGCCGACCACGGTGACCGACCTCGCCGCGGACTCGGTGGCCGGTGACACCACGTTCGCGGTGCGGTTCGGCGCGGACTACGCGTACGGCCTCGGGATCGCCCTGTGGGCGGCGGCGTTGATGTTCTCGCTGGTTTTCGCCGCCCTCGATGTCATGGTGCCCCGCTCGACGCTGGTTCCGCAGTCGGTGATGGCGCCGGTGCTGCTGGCGGCGTACGCGATCCTCACCCGCCGCCCGACCATCGCGAGGATGGCGGCCGTGTCGATGGTGTTCGCGATACCCACGGCCGGGTTCGTGATGGCCTATCTGAGATAGCCGAGTGCTGCGATCTGACTCCTTCCCGGGCCCGGGACCTCACGGGAGCCAGCCTCGCAGGGATGCCACGATGACGACGATCCAGCCGCCGCCAACGGCGAACAACAGGAGGATTCTCAGCCGGCGGACGCCCAGCCATTTTCGGCCTCGGGGGACGACGTGTGCCGTGGCCAGGATGTCTTCGAATCCGGTGCCACCGGCCACCTTCTTCTCGATCGCGATGACCGTCCGAATGTAGTGGTCCTGAAATGCCCGGTGCCGTTCCGCGACGGCGAACCAGAAGGACAGCAGGACGGTGGAGACCGCGGCCAGGACGATCGTGGCAGCCACGGTCGGAGACTTGAGGGAGAACAGCGCGGGGAACGCCAATGGAGATCGTCGAACGCCGCCGGTGCGGGCCGGGCACACTCCCGCCCCGCTTTGCGTCAGGCCGAGACCGGAAGACCGGCCGCCCACTGGAGCCCGCGCCTGGTGATCGTGTCGGTCGGCGGCACCAGCAGGTCGGCGGGCGAGTGGCCGAGCGTGTTCACGAACACCCGGCCCGCGCCGAATCGCCGCGTCCACACCACGGGCATCGTCACGCCGGCCGTCTCCGGCGCGCCGTGCCGGCCCTCGAATGTCGTCGTCGCCAGCACGTCGAGGCCCGGGTCGACGTGGCAGAAGTATTGCTCGGTGTGGACGTCGAAGTCCGCCACGCCGGCGGTGATCGGGTGCTCGCTGGTGATGGCCACGCGGTGGTCGACGAAGCCGCCGGGGTGGCAGAGGAAGCGGCCGCCGACCATGTACTGATAGCGGGACGCCTCGTAGAACGTCGCCACCACGCCGCCGTGCCAGCCTGCGAAGCCGGCGCCCGCGGCCACCCGGTCGACCAGGTTCGCCTCCTGCGAGGCGGTCAGCGCGCCCCCGGTCCAGCACTGCACGATCAGGTCGGCCGCGGCGAGCGCGGCCCGGTCGTCGTACGTCTCGAGCGTGTCCGACACGCGGACCGTGTGTTCCGCGAAGAGGTCGAGGAAGAGTGACGTGGTCTCGACCGGCGAGTGCCCGGCCCAGCCGCCCCGGATGATCAGCACGTTCACCGCCCGAGCCTAGCGGTGTCCGCGCGCTCTAGATTGACCCGGATCGATACAGCTCCTAGACTCGACAATCTGTTAACCAGTTTGCCAAATCTGGGGGAGCGGGCCGTGCGTCTCTGGACCGGACTTGCGAGCGTCATCGCCGTACTCATAGCGGGTGCCCCGGCGCCCGGCGCGACCGAAGCGGTGAAGCCCGCACCGGTCGTCACCGCGGCGGCGACCGCGATCCCGGGCTGGATGATCCAGACGTCGGCCCAGGTCGGCAGCGAAGCGGCGGTTTCCCGGCCCGGCTTCGACACCGCGGGCTGGCTGCCGGTGCCGGCGCGCTCAACGGTCTACGCGGGACTGGTGGCCAACAAGAAATACCCCGATCCGTTCTACTCGAAGAACATGGCGTCGGTGCCGACCGCCCAGTTCAAGGTGCCGTGGTGGTACCGGGCCGACATCCAGATCCCGGCCGACCAGAACCACACGAGCCTGAACTTCAGCGGCATTCTGTCCGCTTCGGACGTCTGGGTGAACGGCACCAAGGTCGCCACGACAGCCGGTGTCTACCCGTCGCAGGACGTCGACGTCACCGCCCTGGTCAAGCCGGGCACGAACAGCGTCGCGTTCAAGGTCCGGCCGAATGACCCGGACAAGAATCTGACCATGGGCTGGATCGACTGGGCCGAGACCCCGCCCGACCAGAACATGGGCATCGTCCGCGACGTCGTGGTCCACCGCACCGGCAGCGTCGCGCTCAGCAAGGCGCACGTCGTCACCGCGCTCAACGCCGACCGCAGTCACGCCGACCTCACCGTCAAGGCCGACGTCCGCAACACGACCGCCGCCGCGGTGACGACGACGGTCCGCGGCACGGTGGCCGGCCAGGCGATCAGCACGTCGGTCAGCCTCGCCGCGAATCAGACCAGGACCGTGACGTTCCCCGCGATCGGCCTCGACCACCCCGCGCTGTGGTGGCCGGCCGGCATGGGCGCGCCGACCCTCGACGACCTCGACCTGAGCGCCACGGTCGGCAACGCGGTCTCGGACACCGCCCACGACCGGTTCGGCATCCGTTCGGTCACGTCCTCGCTCAACGCGGCGGGCGCCCGCACCTACACGATCAACGGCCGGCCGCTGCTGATCAAGGGCGGCGGCTGGGCTCCCGACCTTCTCCTGCGCTGGGACACCCGGTACGCCGCCGATCGCCTGCGGTACGCCCTCGACCTCGGCCTCAACACGATGCGGCTCGAGGGGCACATCGAGCCCGACGAGTTCTTCGACCTCGCCGACCAGATGGGCATCCTGACCCTGCCGGGCTGGGAGTGCTGCGACAAGTGGCAGAGCATCAGCAAGTGGACCGACGCCGACTACGCCGTCGCCAAGGCGTCGGCCGTCTCCGAGGGTGCCCGGCTGCGCGACCACCCGAGCGTCATCTCGTTCCTGATCGGCAGCGACGAGTCGCCGACCGCCAAGGCGGAGACCAACTATCTGGACGCCCTGCGTTCGGTCGACTGGCCCGATCCGATCGTCACGTCGGCGGCGGATACGTCCTCGCCGCAGCTCGGCCGGTCGGGCCTCAAGATGACCGGACCCTACGACTGGGTCCCGCCGGCCTATTGGTACGACACCGCGCACTCGGACAGCGGCGGCGCGTGGGGCTTCAACTCGGAGACGAGCGCCGGCCCGGACATCCCGACCCTCGACACGCTCAACCGGATGATGACCCCGGCCGAGCTGAACACGCTCTGGACCGACCCGTCGGCCGCCGAATACCACCGGTCCAGTTCGGACACGTTCGGCAACCTGAAGCTCTACGGCGACGCGCTGACCGCCCGCTACGGCAAGGCGACCTCGCTCACCGACTTCGACAAGAAGGCGCAGCTGGCGCAGTACGAGAACATCCGCGCCCAGTACGAGGCCTACGGCCGTAACTTCCCGTCGGCGACCGGTGTCATCTACTGGATGTACAACAGCCCGTGGACGTCGCTGCACTGGCAGCTGTTCGACCGCTACCTCGACCAGGGCGGCTCCTACTTCGGCGCGCACGAGGCCAACAAGGCGCTGCACGTCCAGTATTCGTACGACAACAAGCAGATCGCGGTCGTCAACCGCAACCACGACCCGGTGTCCGGCCTGAGCGTCAAGGTCGACCTGTTCGACGTCAACGGCGTTTCGAAATACAGCGCCGGCAAGTCGTCGGTCACGGTCGGCGGCGACGGCGCGCACGCGACGCCGCTCACCCTTCCTTCCGTACGCGGCCTGCCCGCCACCTACCTCGCCCGGCTGATCCTGACCGATGCCGCCGGCCACGAGCTCGACCGGAACGTCTATTGGTTGTCCACCAGGTCCGATGTCATGGACTGGGCGAACAACGATTGGTACTACGTGCCGACGACCTCGTACGCCGACCTGACCGGCCTCCAGTCGATGCCGTCGAGCGCCGTCCAGGTGCTGCCGCACTCGGCGCAGCAGGGTACCGACACGGTGACCACGGTCGTCCTGCGCAACATCGGCACCGGCACCACCCCGGCCTTCTTCACCGACGCGCACGTCGTCGACGCCTCGGGGCAGCCGGTGCTGCCGGTCCGCTGGAGCGACAACGAGGTGACCCTCTGGCCGGGCGAGTCGGTGACCCTGACCGCGACCTACCGCACCGCCGACCTGCACGGCTCGGCCCCGTCGGTGCGGGTCTCCGGCTGGAACATCGGCACGACCACGGTCGGGGCCGGCAGCACGGTGCCGCCGCCCGGCGGCCACTGATCCGCACCGCCGACCGCGAACCGGTGCCCCGCCGGTTTGCCGAACGCGGGTGGAGAACTATCGTTCTCAGCCAGGTGGCCGGATCGTCGGAAGGACCACGATGCTCGACCGTGCGCCTGGGACGACCGGAGCCGCGTGATGCGGGCCGGAGGGGAGATCCGCGACGCGCTGAACCGGGCGGCCGGCACCACCCTGCTCTACCACGCCGACGGAAGCGCCGCCCGCACCGGCGCGCAGTTGCTGCAGCGCGCGGAGTCGCTGGCCGGCGCCCTGGTGCGGAACGGTCTGCGCGAGGCGACGGTCGGCCTGTTCTATCGGAACAGCGCCGCCGCGATGGAGGCCTTCATCGCCACGGAACTGATCGGCGCGACCCGGCTGCCGGTCGAGCCGTCGGCGCCGCCCGCCGAGGCGGCCGCGATCTACGCGGCCGCGGGCGTCGACGCGGTCCTGGCCGACCACGGCGTTCCCGGGCTGACCGCACCGGTGCTCGTCCACACCGACGCCGACCCGCTGAACGGGCCCCGCTGGACGACCGGCGTCGAGGTCGACCCCGAGCGAACCCTGGTGCTGTACCCGCGGGCCGTGCGCGACGGAACACTGTTCGCGATCCCGACCAGCTACCGCAACTGGCAGGCGATCATGCGCGTCAACCAGGAGCTCTACCGCCGCGGCGGCTACGGCGAGCCGCTGGGGGAGGGCGAGCGCCTGCTGACCATGCTCCAGCTCATGCACGTCACCGGCCTGGTCGCCGGCTTCCCGTTCCTGCTCATGGGCCGGCCGCAGGTGCTGATGGACCGGTTCAACGCCGAGGCGGCGGCCGGCCTGATCCGCGCTCAGGACATCACCACCGTGTTCGCGGTGCCGGGCATGCTCGACCGGATCGTCGCCCGGCCCGGGGCGTTCCCGTCCCTGCGCCGCGTGCTCTACGGCGGCGCCCCGGTCTCCAGCGACCAGATCGCGCGGTACGCGAGGGTCTTCGGCCCGGTGCTTTCCCAGCTCTACGGCCGGTACGAGGCGGGCTGGCCGCTGGCCGTGCTCACCCCGGCCGACCACGAGCGGATCCGCCGGGGCGAACCGGACCTCGCCGGCAGTTGCGGGCGCCCGATCGACGGCGTCGACCTCGAGCCGCGGCCGGCCGCCGGCGGCGAGGTCCGCGTCCGCAGCGCGATGACCTCGCCCCTGTTCACCGGCCCCGACGGCTGGTGCGGGGTCGGCGACACCGCGGTACGCGATCGGCACGGCTACCTCCGGCTGACCGGCCGCCTCGACGCGATGATCAACACCGGCGCGTTCCACGTCTATCCGGCCGAGGTGGAAGCGGCGGTCCGCGCGCTGCCGCAGATCGCCGACGCCCGCGTAGTCGGCGAACCCGACCCGGTCTGGGGCGAGATCGTCGTCGCCTACGTCGTCGCGAGGGCGCCGGTGACGCTCGAGGCGCTCCGCGACCGGCTCCGCGCGTCGCTGGCCCCGTACAAGATCCCGCGCGCCGTCCGCGTCGTCGACCGTCTGCCCCACGCGCCGGCACCGTGAGACCGGCGGCTCGTCGTCCGGTCATCGCCGCACGGCCTTCCGCGTCCGCACGCCGAAGCCCGGCGGCGCCCGCCGCCGGGCCGCTCTGATCACCCTGTGACAAGCCCTACGCCGACGCGGGCACCGAACCCGCCGGTGGCCGGGCCGTCGCGGCGAGCAGGATCTCGGCCGCCTGCCTGGCCTCGGACGCCGGGGCCGGGGTGTGCTGGACCGAGGCGGCCACGACCGCGCCTTCGACCAGCAGGTAGATCGCGTCCGCGACCGCCTTGGGGTAGCCCGCCGAGGCCGGGACCCGGGTGAGGATCTGCCGGAACTCCCGCTGGTGGTGGTGCACCTCGGCGGCCACGGCGGCGTTCGTCGGGCCGAGCTCCCCGTACGCGTTCATCCACGGGCAGCCCCGGAAGTCCGGTTCCCGGAACCAGTCGCGCAGCCACTCGAAGATCGCCAGGACGCGCTCCTCGCCGGGCGGCGTGCCGACCAGGAACGCCTGGATCGAGGCCATCATCCGTTCGTGGCGCCGCCGCAGGAACGCCACGATCATCTCGTCCTTGCCCGGGAAGAGCTGGTAGATCCGCTTGAGCGGCAGCCGGGACTCGGCGCGCAGCCGGTCCATCCCGACGGCCTGGATGCCGCGGCCGTAGAACAGCGCCTCCGCCGCGTCGAGCAGCCGCTGCCGGTCCTGTTCGTGTGTGTCGCTCGGCATAGGTCTTCCGGTTTGACGGCGAGAACGGTCGTTCTATAACCTACCACCGTCGGCGAGAACGATCGTTCTCGCCGAGCTGGGCCCTTCAAGGAAGAAGCATCTGCATGGCTGAAGAACCACTACGGCCCGCAACGCCGGTCTCCGTGCTCCCACGCCTTTCGGATATCAACTGCCCGCGCGACCTCGACCACCTCACCGGGCCCCAGCTCGACGAGCTGGCGGCGGAGATCCGCGAGTTCCTGGTGACGAATGTGGTGCGCACCGGAGGTCACCTGGGCCCGAACCTCGGGGTGGTCGAACTGACGCTCGCCGTTCACCGCGTCTTCGACTCACCCCGCGATTCGATCCTCTTCGACGTCGGCCATCAGAGTTACGTCCATAAGCTCGTCACCGGGCGCCACGACTTCAGCGGGCTGCGCCGGCGTGGGGGGCTGGCCGGATATCCGCAGCGCTCGGAGTCCGTGCACGACATCCTCGAGAGCTCCCACGCGTCGAGCTCGTTGTCGTGGGCGGACGGGATCTCCCGCGCGTACGCGCTCACCGGCGAGAACGATCGCCACGTCGTCGCCGTCGTGGGGGACGGGGCGCTGACCGGCGGGCTCAGCTGGGAGGCCCTGAACAACCTCGGCACGGGCGGGGAACGCAAGCTGGTCATCGTCGTCAACGACAACGGTCGCTCGTACGCGCCGACGGTCGGGGCGATCTCCCGGGTGCTGGCCGCACTCCGGTCGGGGCGCGAGGTCCGGCAGCCGACGAGGATCGCGGATCTGGACCTCGACTATCTCGGACCGGTCGACGGGCACGACCTTCCCGCGCTGGAGGCGGCTCTGCGCCGGACCAGGCACCGCGACCGGCCGGTGATCGTCCACGTCGTCACCGAGAAGGGCCGCGGCTACGAGCCCGCCCGGCGCGACGCGGCCGACCAGTTCCACGCGATCGGGCCCGTCGACCAGCTGGCGCGTCCCTCACGGCGTACGTCCGGCGGGAGCTGGACCTCCTCGTTCGGTGAGGCCATCGTCGGCCTGGCCGCCGGTGACCGGCGAATCATCGCCGTCACCGCGGCGATGACCGGCGCCACCGGCCTGCGCCCGCTCGCGGATCGCTTCCCGGACCGGGTGATCGATGTGGGGATCGCCGAGCAGCACGCCGTGGCGAGCGCGGCCGGGCTCGCCTTCGGCGGCCTGCATCCGGT
Organism: Actinoplanes sp. NPDC051411; assembly: GCF_040682075.1. Classification (NCBI taxonomy): domain Bacteria; kingdom Bacillati; phylum Actinomycetota; class Actinomycetes; order Micromonosporales; family Micromonosporaceae; genus Actinoplanes; species Actinoplanes sp. NPDC051411. The sequence goes on from NZ_JBFBAD010000041.1 coordinate 79,004, forward strand.
GGTGGCGATGTACGCGACCTTCGTGAACCGGGCCATCGACCAGCTGTTGATGGATGTCGCTCTTCACCGGGCCGGGGTGACGCTGGTGCTGGACCGCGCCGGTGTCACGGGTCCGGACGGCGCCACCCATCACGGCGTCTGGGACATCGCGCTGCTTCAGGCCGTCCCGGGGCTGCGCCTGGCCGCGCCGCGGGATGCGCCGAGCCTTCGCGAAGAGCTGGCGGAGGCCGTACGGATCGACGACGCGCCGACGGTGTTGCGCCTGCCGAAGGGACCCGTGGGCAGGAACCTCGAGGCGGTCCGGCGCCTGGCCGACGGCGTGGACGTTCTCCGGGAGGCGCCCGGCCGCGACGTCCTCGTCATCGCCGTCGGCCCGTTCGCCGCCATGGCGCTGGAGATCGCCGACCGGCTCAACGCGCACGCACTCGGGGCCACGGTGGTTGATCCACGCTGGATTCTGCCGGTCGCCCCGAGCCTCGCCGTCCTGGCCACCGGGTTTCGCCGGGTGGTCACGCTGGAGGACGGGATCACCGGCCCCGGCTTCGGTGCGCGCGTGCGATCGACGCTGCTCGACGCGGGCGTGCGCACACCGGTGTCCCCCTTCGGGCTGCCCGACGGTTTCCTCGGCCACGGCGCGCGCGACGACATGCTGACGGAGCTGGGCCTCACCGCCTCGCAGATCACGGACGAGATCGTGCGCCTGCTGGCTTCTCGCACGGTAGAAAACAGGGAAACCCCATGAGCATTCAGACCTCGTCGGCCGCGGTGGATCACAGCATCGGTCCGCGCCGGCTCCGTACGCTGACCTTCGTCCTCGCCGCCGCCTCCGGCGTGTCGATCGCGAACATCTTCTACTCGCAGCCGCTGCTGGATCTGATCGCGCGAACCTTCCACGTCACCGACAGCGGCGCTTCGATCGTGGTGACCGTGACCCAGCTCGGCTACGCGGCCGGGATCATCGTGCTGATGCCGCTCGGAGACCTCATCGAGAACCGCGCCCTGGCGTCGAGGGTGCTGATCGTGACGGCTGTCGCGTCCGCGGTGGCCGGGTTCGCCACGAACCTGCCGCTCTTCCTCGTGTTCTCGGCCGTACTGGGCTTCACCTCCGTGGTCGCCCAGATCGTGGTCCCCCTCGCGGCGCACCTGGCACCGGTGGGGCAGGGTGGGCGTTACGTGGGCCAGGTGATGAGCGGGCTGCTTCTCGGCATCATGCTCGCGCGAAGCGTCTCGAGCTTCCTCGCCGATCTCTGGGGATGGCGCTCGGTCTACTTCGTCTCCGCCGGACTGATGCTGATCATGGCCGTCGTGCTGGCCGTGACGCTGCCCCGGCGCCGGCCCGACCACACCGGCAGTTACGGCAGCCTCATGATGTCGATCTGGCACATCATCCGGGAGGAGCCGGCGTTGCGGCGCCGGGCGGTGATGCAGGCACTCATGTTCGGGACGTTCTCGGCGTTCTGGACCTCGGTCACGTACGAGCTGATCAAGGAACACCACCTCTCGCAGACCCGGATCGCGGTCTTCGCGCTCATCGGCGCGGCCGGGGCGATCGCCGCCCCGATCGCGGGACGGCTGGGAGACCGTGGCCTCGGCGGCCCGGCGACCGGCGTCGTCTTCGCGCTCGCGGCCGTCGCCATGGCCGTCGCCGGCTTCGGCGTGCACAACCTCATCGTGCTCGCCCTGGCCGGGGTGCTCCTGGATCTGGCGGTTCAGGGAAACCTGGTGCTCAGCCAGCAGGAGATCTACGCGCTCCGGCCCGAGGCGCGATCGCGACTCAACACCGTCTTCATCGGCAGCGTCTTCTTCGGCGGCGCGATCGGATCGGCGCTGTCCGGACTGCTGTACGAGCGGGCCGGCTGGAGCGGCGTCGCCATCCTCGGCGTCGTGCTCGCGATCGTGGGCCTCGGCATCTGGGCCGCGTCACAGATGGCGCGCCGGCGCCTCCCGGCCGGGCGGCCGCTATGACCACCGTCCAACCCAGGCCCATCGCGGGCCGCCCCCATCCGGTTCGCACACCGGTCAAAGGAACCGCCCTCGCCCGCGTGCTCCGAACGACCGACGCGAAACAACTCGGGATCATGTACCTGGTCACCGCGTTCGGCTTCTTCCTGGTCGGCGGGGTCATGGCCCTGCTCATGCGCGCGGAGCTGGCCCGCCCCGGCCTGCAGTTCCTCTCACCCGAGCAGTACAACCAGCTGTTCACGATGCACGGCACGATCATGCTCCTGCTGTTCGCCACCCCCATCGTGTTCGCCTTCGCGAACTACCTCGTCCCGATCCAGATCGGCGCGCCCGACGTCGCGTTCCCCCGGCTCAACGCGTTCGCCTACTGGCTCTACCTGTTCGGCGGCCTCATCGTCGTCGGCGGGTTCCTCACGCCGGGTGGCGCGGCCGACTTCGGCTGGTTCGCCTACACGCCGCTGAGCGACTCGCTGCATTCGCCGGGCATCGGCGGCAACATGTGGGTCGTCGGCCTGCTCATCTCGGGCCTGGGAACCATCCTCGGCGCCGTCAACATGATCACCACCGTCCCGACCCTGCGCGCGCCCGGCATGACCATGTTCCGGATGTCGCCGCTGACCTGGAACATGCTCGTCACCAGCATGATGGTGATCATCGTTTTCCCGTTTCTGGCCGCCGCGTTGTTCGCGCTCGCCGCCGACCGCATCCTGGGTGCCCATGTGTTCGACGTGAGCACGGGTGGGCCGATGTTGTGGCAGCATCTGTTCTGGTTCTTCGGCCATCCCGAGGTCTACATCGTCGCGTTGCCGTTCTTCGGGATCATCACCGAGGTCATTCCGGTGTTCAGCCGTAAGCCGGTGTTCGGCTACAAGGGTCTGGTCGCCGCGACCCTGCTGATCGCCGCCCTGTCGATGTCGGTGTGGGCGCACCACATGTTCGTCACCGGTCAGGTGCTGTTGCCGTTCTTCAGCTTCCTGAGTTTCCTGATCGCGGTGCCGACGGGCATGAAGTTCTTCGTGTGGATCGGCACGATGTGGCGGGGCCAGATCAGTTTCGAGACACCGATGATGTTCGCGATCGGCTTCCTCGTGACGTTCCTGCTCGGTGGCCTGTCCGGCGTGCTGCTGGCCTCGCCGCCGATCGACTTCCACGTCTCGGACTCGTACTTCGTGATCGCGCACTTCCACTACGTGCTGTTCGGAACCATCGTGTTCGCGGTGTTCGCCGGCATCTACTTCTGGTTCCCGAAGATGTTCGGGCGGATGCTGGATGACCGGCTGGGCAAGGTCCACTTCTGGCTGACCTTCCTCGGTTTCCACGCGACGTTCCTGGTGCAGCACTGGCTGGGCACCAAGGGCATGCCGCGGCGTTATGCCGACTACCTGCCGTCCGATGGCTTCACGTTTTTGAACACGTTCTCGACGATCGGCTCGTTCGTGCTCGGGTTGTCGACGTTGCCGTTCATCTACAACGTGTGGAAGTCGTACAAGGT
>NZ_JBFBAD010000042.1:0-52559 GCF_040682075.1 Actinoplanes sp. NPDC051411
CCGCGCCGCGGGCGGCGGGGCCCCACCCGCCCCACCCGCACATGGTAGACCCCCCCCCGCGCGGGCCCCCCCCGCGCCGCCCGGGCCGGGGGGCGGGCGCCGCGCCCCGCCGCCGGAAAGGCGGCCTGATGGCCGAGCTGAGCCGCAAAGGCCGGCAACGCCGGCAGGAAATCATCGACGCGGCCTTCGAGAGTTTCTCTCGCGGTGGTTTCCGTACGGCCACCACCGCCGACATCGCCCGCGACGTCGGACTGTCCGAGGCCGGCCTGCTGCACTACTTCCCGACCAAGACCGACCTGCTGCTGGCCGTGCTGCAGGAGCGCGAGGAGCGCGGCCGGGCGGTGATGGAGCAGCAGCGGGCGGCCGGGCACGACTACGTCGAGGGATTCCTCGAAGTGCTGCGGGCCAACGCCCAAGCGCCCGCGCTGACCCAGCTGTTCACGGTGCTGAGCGCCGAGAGCATCACCGACGACCACCCGGCCCACGCCTGGTTCGCGGCGCGCTACCGGCGGCTGGTCGAGGAGGCGACGGCCGAGATCTCGCCGGACACCCTGCCCCCGGGAATCGACGCCGAGACGGCCGCCCGCTGGCTGATCGCCCTGGCCGACGGCATGCGGCTGCAATGGCTGCTCGACCCGTCGGTCGACCGCGTGGGTGCGGTCGAGAAACTCGCGTTTCTGTTCCACCAGGGAAAGGACGGCAACGGGTGAGAGCGGTCGTGGTCATGTTCGACACGCTGAACCGGAAAATGCTCCCGCCCTACGGCAACACCACGACGCACGCGCCGAACTTCACCCGGCTCGCCGCGCGGAGCACGGTGTTCGACAACGCGTACGGCGGGAGCATGCCGTGCATGCCGGCCCGGCGCGAACTGCACACCGGGCGCTACAACTTCCTGCACCGGTCGTGGGGGCCGCTGGAACCGTTCGACGACTCGGTGCCCGAACTGCTGCGGGCGGCCGGCGTCTACGCCCATCTCACCACCGACCACTACCACTACTGGGAGGACGGTGGCGCGACCTACCACCAGCGGTTCTCCAGCTTCGAGCTGTTCCGGGGCCACGAGGGCGACAAGTGGAAAGGAATAGCCGGCGACATCGACTTGCCGGCCAAGGTCGAGTGGAGAGCCGGGGCGGGGTGGCGTCAGGATGTGCTCAACCGCGCGTACCTCGAAAGCGAGAGCGACCACCCGCAGACCCGGACCTTCGACGCCGGGCTGGAATTCATCCGGGCGAATGCCCGGGATGACGACTGGTATCTGCATCTCGAGACCTTCGACCCGCACGAGCCGTTCTTCAGCTACGAGCGGCACCAGCGGTGGTATGAGGACGGCTACGAGGGCCCGCGGTTCGACTGGCCGGACTACAAGCGGGTCACCGAGAGCAAGGAGGAAGCCGGCCACCTCCGCAACCGCTACTCGGCGCTGCTGACGATGTGTGACCACTCGCTGGGACGGGTGCTCGACGTGTTCGACGAGCTCGGCCTCTGGGACGACACGATGCTGATCGTCTGCACCGACCACGGGTTCCTGCTCGGCGAGCACGGGTGGTGGGGCAAGAACGTGCAGCCGTGGTACGACGAGAACATCCACCTGCCGCTGTTCGTCTGGGATCCCCGGTCCCCGGCCGCCGGCGGCCGGCGCGACGAGCTGGTCCAGACGATCGACCTCGGGCCGACGCTGCTCGACTTCTTCGGCGTGCCGCTGACGCCGGACATGCAGGGGCGGCCGATCAGCCGCCTAGCTCCCGGGCGGGCCGGCCTGTTCGGCGCCTACGGCGGGCACGTCAACGTGACCGACGGTCGCTACGTGTACATGCGGGCGTGCGCCGATCCGTCGAACGGGCCACTCTACGAATACACGCTGATGCCGACCCACATGAGCAGCCGGTTCGACCCGGCCGAGCTGCGGGACGCCTCACTGGTGCCACCGATGCCGTTCACCAAGGGGGTGCCGATGCTGCGGGTGCCCGGATTCCCGATGGGCGACCCCTACCGGCACGGAACCATGCTGTTCGACCTCGTCGCCGACCCGGCGCAGGACAACCCGCTGATCGACGACGAGACCGAACTGCGGATGGCCGCATTGCTGGTTGGTTTGATGCGGGCCACCGACAGTCCGCCCGAGCAGTTCCAGCGGCTCGGGCTGCCGGTCGAGGGTGACGTCACGGTTTCCCACCTGCTCGCCCGCGCGCAGCGGCACCTGGTCGACCAGCGTAATGTGCCACCGCCGGATCCGGCCGGTCATCCAGAGTCGGCGACGCTTTTCCGGCGTCTGGCCGACATTCCCGGCGCGATCGAGGCCGTTTCGTCGGCCCTGGGGACTTCTTTCACCCCGGCGCACTTGGCGGCGCTGGCCGAGACGTCCCCGGTCCGCTATGCGGCAACGCTGCCCGGAATCGGCGACGCCGAACTCTCATTGCTGGACGCACGGCTGGCCCCGCTTCTCGCCGACGACGTCTGACTTACGAACTCCGCCCGCCCTCTCCGCCTTCTCTGACCCGCCGGCACGGCGTCGCTCGATTTCATGCCCGGACCTCACCCCGCAGAGTTCCGGCAGCGCGCCATATCGCCGGTTCGTGCCGACATCAAACCGATCGGCCAGCTCCAGATCTCGCAGTCATTTCTGCGGGATTTGCTGGCCCAGGCCGACGCCGGTGAGGGTGGTCGGCCCGCTCAGTTGAACAGCGGGGAGATGCAGAAGGGGCCGATCTCGGCCGGCGGAATCGGCAGCTCGAGGTGGAGAACGAGATCCTGAAACGAGCCGCCGCGTGTATCGCGCTCGGGAGAACCTCCTCCCGTCGGTGACGATGACAGCCAGCAGCAGGCCGAGGGTGTCGGTGATGATGCCGCGCTTGCGGCCCACGATGCGCTTGCCGGCGTCGATGCCGAATCCCGCACAAACCTGAATCAGACACTGTCGAGGGACTAAATCCGGTCGTAGTGGCGCGGTCGAATGGCTGTCTTTTGGAAGTCCCGGCCTATTCTGGACCGGCGCCGGAGACAACGACCGGGTAGACAATCGGAACATCTCACCACCAATGCTGGCCGGGTGAAGTGTGAGCGGCGGTGTCGGTCGGATTTGACCGATGTGCAGTGGGAGATCTGCGAGCCGGTGCTGCCGCTGATCAAATCGCCGGGCCGGATCCCGAAACACCCGCGTCGGGCGATCGTGAATGCCATCTTGTACGTGGTGCGCTCTGACTTTTCATGGCGGCAACTGCCGATCGATTTTCCGCCTTAGCCGCGATCATCGATTCGCCGTCGGTCAAACATCGCGATGCGGCGAAGACGACCCGGCTCGGAACGTACCTGAGGGGCAGGCCGGCACCACCCGTGAACGCCCCGCGAGGGCCTGCTCACCGTGGTCGGAGACGGCATACGCCCCGCCGTCCGGTGAATTTCGCTCAGTCGAAGGCCAGGCGGAAGCCGAGGTTTCCGGTTGAGGTGGCCGGTGAGTTGCGGGTGCGGGCGGCCACCCGATAGCGATTGCAATAGGAGTCGTGGCAGAGATAGGAACCGCCGCGGGTGACCCGGTCGGGTCCCCAACTGTCCGCGCACCACTCCCACACATTGCCGCTGGTGTTGTAGAGCCCGAATCCGTTCGGCCGATAGGCGGTCACCGGCGCGGTGCCGAGCCAGCCGTCGTCGCCGGTGTTGTCGGACGGGAACGTTCCCTGCCAGATGTTGCACCGGTGTTCGCCGCCCGGCATCAGGTCGTCGCCCCACGGATAGCGGCGGCCGGAAAGGCCGCCGCGTGCGGCGAATTCCCATTCGGTCTCGGTGGGCAGCCGGGCGCCGGCCCATTTCGCGTACGCCGTCGCATCCGTCCACGCGACGTGGGTCACCGGATGGTCGCCGCGTCCGTCCACATGGGACCCCGGGCCTTCGGGGCGGCGCCACGACGCCCCGGGGACGGCCAGCCACCACGGGGTGCCCCCGACCGGACGGGCGTCGAGGGCGCGCGGATCGTCGACGAATCCGGCGAAAACGTAGGACCAGCCGTATAACTCCGCTTCGGTGCGATGCCGGGTGGCGGTGACGAAAGCGGCGAATTCGGCGGTCGTGACCGCGTACGCCCCGATGCCGAACGGGCCGACGGCGGCCGGCCGCGACGGGGTTTCGCCGTCGACCGGCCGGGCCTCCGGGTCGTCGCTGCCCATCCGGAAGTTGCCGCCCGCGAGCCGGACGACCGGGCCTCTCCCGGATTTGTGCCGCGTTGCCGCGGGCCCGGCCTTTTCCGTCCCGGAATCGCCGACGTTTGTCCCACCTTCGATGGGAGGGGATGTTGTTGCGGCTTCTGTTGGCGCGGCACCGGGCCGGCTCGGGGCACAGCAGTGGTGCTCGTCGCTCACGCGGCAACAATAGCCGCGCCCCGGCGGTCCACTGTGGTGGTTTTTGGCCCGAAAACGACAGCGTGTCGTGCCCACTCACATGCGCTTCGTAACGGTGAATCCAGCTCCTCGCCATCTATTGATCACAGACGCTAAGATCACGAACCCGCGGAGCTGGCCATTGCGACGTGAAGATTTATCTGTTTCTGTCATCATCGGGCCCGGCATGGGCGGTCTCGGCGCCGAGACCTACCGAGAAACGCCCGTGTCCAGAGGAGTCGATGCATGTCAACTGTGACCGAACGGCCCAGCGGACCGGGGTTGACCCCGGAGCCTCCGTCGGGCCCGGCCACCGACGATCGGCCGAAGAAGAAAAAGCGCCATAAGTCACCGCTCTGGACCAAGCTGGTGACGGCGTTCGGCGCGGTGCTGGCGCTGGTCGCGGCGGGCGGAATCGTCGGCGCGAAATACTTCCTGGGCCAGCTGACCGACAACATCCAGACCACCTCGAGCGTGCTCGACAACCCGGCGAGCGGCAGCAAGAGCGGCGGGGGCACCTCGGCCGGCAAGCTGCCCGACGGCGCGATGAACCTGCTCATGCTCGGCCTCGACACCCGGGAGAACTGGGACCAGGCCGGCATCGGCTCCCGCTCCGACACGATCATCATCATGCACATCTCGGCCGGCCACGACTCGGCCCAGATGATCTCGATCCCGCGCGACACCAAGGCCGACATCCCGGCCGACCCGGAGGTCGGCTACCGGGGCGGCAGCGACAAGATCAACGCCGCGTACGAGGTCGGGTCGCGCAACGGCAAGGGCTGGCAGGGCGGGGCCAAGGAGGCGACCGCGGCCGTACACAAGCTGACCGGCATCTCGTTCGACGGCGTCGCGGTCATCGACTTCGACGGCTTCAAGGGCATGCTCGAGGCGATGGGCGGCGTGTACATGTGCGTCGACAAGGACATGTGGTCCAGCCACTACACGGTCGACTCCAAGGGCAAAGTGTCGTACGCGAAGGGCGCCAACCCCGACAACCCGCCGTCGAACGCCCTCTGGTTCCGCAAGGGCTGCCGCAACATGGCGCCCTGGGAGGCGCTGGAATACTCGCGCCTGCGGCACTCCAGCAACGGCGACTACGACCGCCAGCGCCACCAGCAGCAGCTGCTCAAGGCGATGGCCAAGAAGGCGAGCAGCAGCGGCGTCCTGACCAACCCGGCCAAGGTGTCCAAGATTCTGGCCGCGGCCGGCAAGTCGCTGAAGATGGACACCCACGGCGTCTCGGTCACCGACTTCATGTTCGGGCTCAAGGGGCTGGCCGGCGCCGACCTCGTCCCGGTCAAGACCAACAGCGGCACGTACGCGTCGGTCGACAACGGCGCGGCCGAGGGCATCAACGAGGTGACGAGGCAGCTGTTCGCGGCCACCGCGGCGGACAAGCTCGACGGCTTCCTGCTCGACCACCCGAGCCTGGTCATCGACGGAAGTACGCCGGAGAAGTAACGGCGTACGGAAAAAGACCGCCCGGAGTGACCGGGCGGCCTTTTCTCTTCCTGCTCAAGATCGGCCAGAATGGCCGCCATGAACCCCATCGGGCAGGTCGCCGCCCTGATCGCCGCCGTGATCCACGTCGCCATCTTCGCGATGGAAAGCCTGCTCTTCACCCGGCCGGCGGTGCGCGCCCGGTTCCACGTCGGCGACGCGGACCTGGCGGCGGCCCGGCCGTGGGCCTTCAACCAGGGCTTCTACAACCTGTTCCTGGCCGCCGGCACGATCGTCGGGCTGATCCTGCTGCACACCGGCGGCCACACCCAGGCCGGCACCGCCCTGGTCGCCCTGGCCTGCGCGAGCATGCTCGGGGCCGCCCTCGTGCTGGTCGGCACCGACCGGCGGATGGCCCGGGGCGCGCTGATGCAGGGCCTTCTCCCGCTGGCCGCCCTGCTCTTCCTGATCTTCTAGGCCTGTCCTAGGTATTCACGTCGACGATCTTGCCGTTCGGGTCGAGCGCGTGGTCACGCCAGTAGACGTCCCACTGGTCGTCGACGTGCTTCGGTTCCTTGCCGGCCGGATAGCGGGCGAACCCGGACGGCGGGTCCTGCTTGTCGGAGACGCACTGGCGGCCGGTGCCGTTGATCGACTGGACCGGGTATTCGCCTCCGCCGCAGATCGCGTCGTTGCCGCAGCCGCCGAGAAGCAGGCCGGCCGTCATCGCCAGCGTCAGCACGCAACTTTTCCTCATGGGGCTCTTCCTCATGGGGCCGAGTCTTGTCGGCTCGCGCCACCGAGAACCGGGTACGCGTACTTAATTCGGGTGTAATGCGCCCTGGATCGCTGCTCAGACGCTTGTGCGGCGACTTCTTTTCGACTATAAAACAATTACTGAACCAAGCATGGGGGTAGCGGTGGTCAAGAAGGCCTCGGTCCGGGACGTACGGCGGCGCAACCGCGCGCTGATCCTCCGGCACGTGTGGCTCAACAGCCCGACCTCGCGCAGTGAGGTCGGGGCCGACACCGGGCTGTCCGCCGCCACCGTCACCAACGTGATGAACGAACTCATCGCCGAGGGCGCGGTCCGCGAGGGCGGCTTCCTGGAGTCGGACGGCGGCCGGCGCCGGGCCATCGTCAGCGTGGCCGAGGACGCCGCACTGGTCGTCGGCGCCGACGTCGGCGAGACCCAGATCGCCGTCAAGGTCTTCGACCTGGCGTTCCGGCCGCTGGCGTCGCGCGTGTATCCGATCAAGGGACGCCGCATCGAGGTCCCCGAGGCCCGCGCGGCGATCAAGGCACAGGTCGTGTCGATGCTCGACGAGCTGAAGACCGGCAGCCGCCGGGTGCTCGGCCTCGGCCTCGGGGTGCCGGGCATCGTCTCCTCCGGCCGCCCGCTGGTGCACGCCGAGGTGGTCGGCTGGCACGGAGCCGACTTCTCCGGGTTCAGCGACGAACTGGAGATTCCCTTCTACATCGACAACGGCGCCAAATCGACCACCCAGGCCGAGATGTGGTACGGGGCCGCCCGCGGCGTCGAACACGGCGTCATGGTGCTGGTCGGCGAGGGCGCCGGTGCCGGCATCATCACCGACGGCCGGCTCTATCGGGGCTACTCGTCGAGCGCCGGCGAGTGGGGCCACACCAAGATCAGTCTGGACGGGCCGCACTGCCGGTGCGGGCGTACGGGCTGCGTCGAGACCTTCGTCGGGGCCTCGGCCGTGCTCGACCAGTGGCGCGGGCCCGACGAGACCTGGCTCGGCCGCGAGACCGAAGGCGTCGAGGCGATCCTCAGCGCCTGGCGCGACGGCGACCCCGCCGCCCACCGCGCGATCGACGGGGTGGTGAGCCACCTCGGGCTGGCGCTGTCCAACCTGGTCAACCTCTACAACCCGCAGGAAATCATCGTGGGCGGCTGGTTCGGTGATCGGCTGGCCGCCGAGTTGTTGCCCTCGTTGCAGGCGGCGGTGCGGCAGTTCGCGCTCGACCAGCCGGGCAGCGAGGTGGTGCTGGTGCGGTCGCAGCTGGGGCCGGACGCGGCCGTGCTCGGGGCCGCCACGCTGCCGATCAGCCAGTTCATCGAGTCGGGCGCCGGAGCGGAAAGGCTGAACGCCCCCGCCTGAAGCGCCTCCACCCGCGCGCCACAAACCGCCCCCCACCCTTCTGGGTGGGGCCCAAGTAAACCACCCGGGACCGACATTTCCGGCGGTTGTCCACAGTCGGCGGCCATCGCCACCGCTGTCCACAGCCGCCGCGATGATTCGCGCCCGGAAACTTCCCACCACCGAAGGGATAGCCATGTTGCGACGTCTTCTCGCCCCGGTCGCGATCGCGATGACCGCCCTCGCCACGGCCGCGGCTTGCACCCAGGGCTCGCCGGCCACCGATACCAGGAGCGACGCCAAGGACCTCTCGATCGCCTTCCTGATGCCCTGCTCGACATGCGCGGACCGCTTCGAGAGCAAGGACAAGCCTTACTTCGAGGACGCGGTCAAGCAACTCGACCGCTCGATCAAGGTGATCGCGAACAACGCCCAGGGCGACGCCGCGGTCCAACTTCAGCAGGCCGAGTCGGCACTCACCAACGGGGCCAAGGTCATTGTGGTCAGCCCGTTCACGGCCGAGACCGGCGCCTCGATCGTCGCCAAGGCGGATGCGGCCGGGGCGAAGGTCGTCGCCTATGACGGGGCGATCGAGGGGGCGGTGCCGGCGGCCTATGTCTCGTTCCGGAACGAGAAGGTGGGTGAGCTGCAGGGGCAGTACCTGCTCGACAAGCTGCCCAAGGGTGCCACGGTCGCGTTCGTCAACGGCGACATCACGTCGGCGCCGGGGCGGGACTTCAAGGCGGGGGCACACAAGATCCTCGACCCGGCGTTCGCGGACGGGCGGCTCAAGCTCGGGTACGAGGCGGACACGGCCGGCTTCGACCCGGCCAAGGGACAGGCCGAGATGGAGCAGGGCCTGACCAAGCTGAACGACAAGGTGCAGGGCGTGATCGCACCCAACGACGGCCTGGCCAACGCGGTGATCACGGCGCTGACCGCCCGCAAGCTGAACGGCCGGGTGCTGGTCACCGGGCAGGACGCGACCGATCCGGGGCTGCAGGCGATCGTCGCCGGGAACCAGTCGATGACGGTCTACAAGTCGATCCGGGACGAGGCGACCGCGGCGGCGAAGATCGCGGTGGCGCTGGCCAAGGCGGACACCGCGGGCGCGGCCTCGCTGACGACGACCACGGTCGACAACGGGTCCGGGAAGGTGCCGGCGCTGCTGCTCGACCCGGTGGTGGTCACCAAGGACAACATCGCCGACGTGGTGATCAAGGACGGCTACACGACCAAGGACAAGATCTGCGCTGGTGAGGCGGCCGCGAAGTGCGACCTGTGACACCGGCTCTCGAGCTCCGCGGCGTGGTCAAACGATACGGTCAGGTCGCGGCGCTCACCGACGTGGACTTCATGGCCGCGGCCGGCGAGGTGGTGGCCCTGGTCGGGGACAACGGCGCCGGCAAGTCGACGCTCGTCAAGGCGATCGCCGGCACCCACCGGATCGACGGCGGGCAGATCCTGATCGACGGTGAGCCGGTCACGATCGGATCCCCCACCGAGGCGTCGGCGTTCGGCATCGAGACGGTCTATCAGGACCTCGCCCTGTGCGACAACCTCGACGTGACCGCCAACCTCTACCTGGGCCGGGAGAAGCGGCGCAAGCGGTCGCTGCTGCTCGACCGGGAGGGCATGCAGGCCCACGCGGCGGGCGTCATCGCCGACCTGGCCGCGCATCTGCCGGTGCTCGACCGGCCGGTGTCGGCGCTCTCGGGCGGGCAGCGGCAGGCGATCGCGGTCAGCCGGGCCGCCCTGTGGGGTTCGAAGATCGTGCTGCTGGACGAGCCGACCGCGGCGCTCGGCGTGGCCCAGACCGTGATGGTCTACGACCTGATCCGGCGGCTGCGCGACCGCGGGCTGGCCATCGTGGTCATCTCGCACAACATGGCCGACGTGTTCGCGGTCGCCGACCGGGTCACCGTGCTGCGCCTCGGGCGCAACGCGGGCGAGTTCAGGCCGGGCGCCGACTCGACCGACGACGTGGTGGCCGCAATCACCGGAAGTCGCGAGCTCGACCGGGCCCGGAAACGGGAGGAGTTATGAAGCTCGTGCGTACGGCCGCCGGCGGCACCGGAACGGTGCTGATCGGTCTGATCGTGGTTTGGGTCTTCTTCCAGTCCCTCAACGGAAACTTCCTTTCGGCCCGCAACCTGTCGAACCTGCTGCTGCAGATCGCGGTGCTGGGGACGCTCGCGGTCGGCATGGTGATGGTGCTGATCCTGGGCGAGATCGACCTGTCGGTCGGCGCGATCGCCGGGGTGAGCGCGGCGACCCTGGCCCTGCTGATCACGAATCACGGCTGGCCCGCGTGGACGGCCGTAGTGGTCGCGCTGGCGCTGGGCGCGGTCATCGGGGTCATCCACGCGGTGGTGATCACGGCGGCCGGCATCCCGTCGTTCATCATCACGCTGGCCGGCCTGCTGGTTTGGCAGGGCGTTCAGCTGTGGCTGGTCGGCGACGGGGGCCAGATCCCGATCCGGGACCCGGCGATCCGATCGATAGCTTCCAGCTATCTGGTGCCGGGCTTCGGCTGGGCGGTGGCGGTCGCGGTTGTCGCGGGGTTTGCGGGCGTACGCCTCCTGCAGCGCAACCGGCGCACCAGGCATGGCCTGACCGTTGCGCCGCTGACCGCGGAAGCCGTCGTGGTGACCGCGGTGGCGGTGGCCGTCTTCGCGATCACCTGGGTGCTGAACTCCTACTTCGGCATCCCGTGGGTGTTCGTGCTGCTGCTCGGCCTGGTCGCGGCGGGCGGCGTGCTGATGACCGGAACCACCTTCGGCCGCCATGTGATCGCGATCGGCGGTAACCGTGAGGCGGCCCGCCGGGCCGGGATTCCGGTGCGCCGCACGGTGATCCTGGTGTTCGCGCTGATCTCGGCGATCGCCGCGCTGGCCGGCATCATCGAGGCGTCCCGCCAGTTCTCCGCCTCCAACGCGCTCGGCGGCGGCACCTTGCAGCTCAACGCGATCGCGGCCGCGGTCATCGGCGGCACCAGCCTGTTCGGCGGGCGCGGGCGCATCTATCACGCGATCCTCGGCGCGCTCGTCGTCGGCAGCGTGCAGAACGGCCTCGACCTGCTCGGCGAACCGGCCGCGGTCAAGAACGTGGCGACCGGCGTGATCCTCGTCGTCGCCGTGGTGATCGACGCGGTGTCACGGCGGCGCCGGTTGGCTCGTGGAGGTTCGGAATGACCAGCGGGAGAGAAATGCGTTTTCCGGACGGCTTTCTGTGGGGTGCGGCGACCGCCGCCTACCAGATCGAGGGCGCGGTCGAGGAGGACGACCGCGGACCGTCCATCTGGGACACCTTCAGCCACACCCCGGGCGCGGTGCTCCGGGGCGACACGGGAGACATCGCGGACGACCACTACCACCGATGGCCGGGCGACCTCGACCTCTTGTCGTCGCTCGGGGTGGGTGCCTACCGGTTCTCGGTCGCGTGGCCGCGGATCGTGCCTTCCGGTTCCGGGACGGTCAACATCAAGGGGCTCGACTTCTACGACCGGCTGACCGACGGCCTGCTCGAGCGCGGCATCGTGCCGATGGTCACGCTCTATCACTGGGATCTGCCACAGGCGCTGCAGGATCGGGGCGGCTGGGCGGCTCGGGACACGGCCTATCATTTCGCCGACTATGTGCGGGCGGTCCACGAGCGGCTCGGGGACCGGGTGCCGTACTGGCTGACACTCAACGAACCGTACTGTTCGGCGTTCGTCGGGCACCTCGACGGGAAGCACGCGCCGGGGCTGCGGGACGAGCGGGTGGCGGTCACCGCGCTGCACCACCTGCTGCTCGGGCACGGGCTGGCGGTGCGGGCACTGCGCGACGACGGCGTGACCGGGCGGGTCGGGATCACGTGCAATCTGACGTCGGTCCTCCCGGCTTCCTCGTCGGCTGACGACCGGGCGGCGGCGCGACGGCTCGACCTGCACGAGAACCGGATGTTCCTGGACCCGCTCTTCCGGGGCGAGTATCCCCCGGACGCGGCGGCGCAGTACGGCGACTTCGATTTTGTGCACGACGATGACCTGGCGGTCATCGCGGCCCCGCTCGACTACTTCGGCATCAACTATTACGAACGGCACGCGGTGCGTGCGTCGCCCACCGATCCCATACGCGGGTGGGAGCGCGTGCCTCCCGAGGAGCCGACGCTCACCGGCATCGCCGTCGACCCGCGCGGCCTGCGGGAGATCCTCGAACGGGTGCACCGCGACTACACGTCGTTGCCGCTCGTCGTGACCGAGACCGGGCTGGCTCTGCACGACTACGCGGGACCGGACGGGGTCGTGGCCGACGACGAGCGGATCGCGTTCTTCGAGGGCCACGTGCGGGCGGCCCACGAGGCGCTGTCGGCCGGCGTGCCGCTGTTCGGCTTCTTCCCGTGGTCGTTCCTCGACAACTTCGAATGGCAGTCGGGCTACGGGGTGCGCTACGGCCTCTACTACGTCGACTACCCGACCCAGGAGAGGCGCCCGAAGAAGAGCGCCGCCTGGTACCAGCGGCTGATCCGGGCCAACGGCCTGGACTGACTGCGCTCCGGAGGCGTCAGATCAGGCCGGCCCGGGCGGCGGCGGTGTGCAGCTCGGCGGCGTGGTCGAGGTATTCGGCCAGGCCCGAGGTCACGGTCGGCAGCTGGATGAAGACGTGGTCGGCGCCCGCTGAGACCAGGGCCGCCAGGTCCTCGACCAGCTGCGGGACCGTACCGCCGTAGAGCGTGCGCTCGGTGAAGCCGGAGACCGCCATCTGGAAGTAGCAGCCGATCTCCTTCGGGTCGCGGCCCGCCTCGGCCGCCATCTCGCGTACCTGGCCGAGCATGCCCTCGACGGCCGACGGCGGGGCGCCGGTCATCAGCCAGCCGTCGGCTCGGCGGGCGACCCGCGACAGGGCCCGGCGGTTGCTGCCGGCCAGCAGGACCGGGATGCGCCGGGCCGGTTTCGGGCCGACCTCGGCCGGGCCGATCCGGTAGCGCTCGTTCGCGAACGCCACCGGGTCGGGGCCCCAGACGGCGGCCGCGATGTCGAGGAACTCGTCGAGCGCGGCGCCCCGCTCGGCGAACGGGCGGGGCGCGGCCGCCGCGTACTCGTCGATCGACCAGCCGGTGCCCAGGCCGGCCAGCACCCGGCCCTCGCTCAGCGCGTCGAGTGTGGCCAGCGAGCGGGCCAGCGCGAACGGCATGTGCAGCGGGGGCAGCAGCACGCAGCTGCCGAGCGAGGCCCGCGACGTGACGGCGGCCGCCGCGGTCAGGGTGAGCAGCGGGTCGGCCACCGTGCGGTAGCGGTCCGGCCAGGGCGCGTCCGGGGCGCCGTAGAGGCCGTGCGGGCCGGACTGGTCGGCCGGGAACAGGATGCGTTCGAACACCCAGAGGCTGTCGTACCCGATGTCCTCGAGGGCCCGCGCGGCGGTCACCACGTCGCGCGGGCCGAAGTACCGGGTCTGGGGCAGGCCGAAGCCGAGCTTCAAGGTCACGCGGGCACGGTAGCGCCCCTGCTCTGGAGGGCCGCAATCAGTGCGCGGGCCGCCGCCTCGGCCGAGGCCGGGTTCTGCCCGGTGATCAGGTTGCCGTCGACGACGACGTGCGACGACCAGGGCGCGCCGTGCTCGAATTTCGCGCCGGCCTGGCGCAGGCGGGTCTCGATCAGCCAGGGCGCGTTGGCGGCCAGGCCGGTCATCGTCTCCTCCTCGTCGATGAACGAGACCATCCGGCGGCCCCGGAACAGCCAGTTGCCGTCGGCGTCGGCGGCCGGCAGGAACGCGGCCAGGCCGTGGCAGAGGGAGGCCACGATCTTGGACTGGTCGGGCAGCATGGCGGCGAGCACGCGGGCGATGTCCTCGTTCACCGCGAGGTCCTGCATCGGGCCGTGGCCGCCGGGGATGAGCACGGCGTCGTAGTCGGCCGGGTCGACGTCCTCCAGGCGGGCCGGGTGGGTGAGCACGCGGCCGAGCCCGGCGAGGTAGTCGCGGAACTGGTCGCCGCCCTGCTCGGCGGTCAGGCTGAGCTCGTCGGCGACCGGGGCGCGGCCGCCCGGGGTGGCGACGGTGACGTCCACGCCGGCCTCGGTCAGCAGGCGGTAGGGGGTGGCGAACTCCTCGGCCCAGTAACCGGTCGGCTTCTGGTGCCCGTTGGTCTGGGTCCAGAAGCGGGCGCCGGACAGAACGACGAGTACGGATGACATGGGTTTCTCCCTGCGATCGATTGACCTTGCAGTGAGAACCGTATGGTGTTCGGACCTAACCGGTTATGCCGTTTGGAGATAGCCGATATGAGGGACTGAGCTAAGCTCCTCACATGGATGAGTGCCCGCCCGCGGTCTGCGCGAGCAGCGACCTGGTGATCTCGTTCGTCAACTCCGGCGAACCCGGGTGGCTGACCGCCCGCACCACCGAGCCGGTCGGCCCGGCCGACGTGGCCGCCGCGGACGAGCTTCGCGAGCGCCTGGTGATCCTGCTCCGCGAGCACTCCAACTGCGTCGACGACCCGGCCCCGGTCGAGGAGGCCCGGGCCTATCTGCGGCGGATCGCCCCGCGCTACCCGCTGGTGCCGGTGCTCAGCGCCGGCGGCTGCTCGCTCGTGCCGGCGCAGACGGGCGTGCCCGGCCTGTTCGGTCAGCTGCTGGCCGCGGTCGCCGATCTCTCCTACCGGGGTGCCTGGTCGCGGGTGAAGGTGTGCAAAAACCGGGGCTGCCACCGCGGCTTCTTCGACAAGACCCGCAACACGTCCGGGCTCTACTGCGGCCCGGCCTGCGGCTCACAGGCCGCGATGCGGGCCTACCGCAGCCGGCAGAAGGTGGCCTGATGGAACTCCGGCATCTGCTGACGCTGGTCGCGGTGGCCGAGGAAGGCGGCTTCTCCCGCGCCGCGGATCGCTTGCGCATAGCGCAATCCGCGGTTTCCCGTACGATCCGGGACCTCGAACGGGAGCTCGGGCGGCCGCTGTTCGACCGCTCCACCCATCACGTCGAGCTGACCGTGGCCGGGCAGCTGGTCCTCGACCGGGCGCGGGCGACCCTGGCCGCCGCCCACGCGATCGGCGGAGTGCAAAAGTGCCCGCTGTCGTGCGACCAGCCGTTGAGTGTGGCCGGCGAAGACGCCGCCGCGCTCCTGGCCGCGAAAGGCATCGGTCAGGCCGCCTGGTAGGCCGGAGGGCAGACCCTCAGCCGCCCCAACGGCCGGACCAAAGAGCCGGGCCGGCCGTCAGGCCGAATGGATCAGGGCTGAGCCAGAGGGTTCGCCACGGTCAAGGCTACGAGGCCCCGCTGCGGTCAAGGCTCAGGCGGCGGGCCCGCGCGGTCAGGTTGTCAGCCAGGCGGCGAGGGCCTCGACGGCCGGGGTGGCCAGGCCGTGGCCGACCGGGTCGCGGCGGGCCAGCGTGGTGGCGCCGGAGTCGCCGGTGAGGTAGGCCCAGGTGCGGCCGAGCAGCTCACGCGGGATGACCGTGTCGTGGTCGCCCTGGGCCACGAAGACGCGCGCCCCGGCGAGGCGGCCCGGGGTGACCGGCACGCCGGCGTCGAAGGGCAGGGTGCCGTAGAGGACGGCCACGCCCGCGAAGCGCTCCGGGTCGTCGAGCAGCAGGCCTCCGGCGAAGGCCGCTCCCCCGCTGAACCCGGCCAGGGTCACCGGGCGCCCGGGCGGGGCGTAGGAGTCGAGCCAGGCGCGGAACCAGTCCATGGTCTCGCGCAGCGATTCGGCCACCGGGCGGCCGATCCCGCGGTTGGCGAACCAGGCGAATCCTCCGCCTTCCGCGATCGGCGCGCGCACCGAGGCGTACGCGAGGGAGGCCGGCAGCAGGCCGGCCAGGGTGAGGATGTCCTGTTCGTCGGAGCCCCGGCCGTGGAGCAGGACGACGAGGGGCGCCGCCGGATCGGTCGATCCGGCCGTGGCGACATGAACCGTCATGCCGACGATCTTGCCCGATCAGGCGGGCAGCCCGGGGTCGTCGAGGACCGTGGGGAACGCCACGGTCAGCATCCTGGCCCGGACCGAGCGCAGCAGCCGGCCCATGAAGAAGCCGCCGACGCCGGTGAAGCCGGTGTGCTCCCAGGTGAAGCGGGTGCCGCCGGCGGCCGGTTCGAGGCGGTACGCGACGAAGGTCGGCGCGGCGCCCTCGTCGCCGGTCCACGAATAGCGCAGCAGGCGCGGCGCGTCGACCTCGAGCACCTCGCAGTCGACGATCCCGCGCCAGCCGGCCACCGGCTTGGCGATGAACTGAAATCTGGTGCCGGCGACCGGCGCGAAGCCCTCGGGGCGGCCGCCCCGGCCGGCCGTGGTCCAGCGCGGGACCAGGGCGGGGTCGGTCAGGACGCGCCAGACGCGCTCGATCGGGTGCGGGTAGTCGCGGGTGATCCGGAACTCGCTCATGATGCTCCTCTTTTTTCTGTCGCTGTAAAAATACAGTAGCAGTAAGATGGACCGGTGAGCTTGCGCGAGGACAAGAAGCGGCAGACGCGGCAGCAGCTGTCCGACACGGCGACCCGGATGTTCCTGGAGCGGGGGTTCGACGGGGTGCGGGTGGCCGAGGTCGCGCGGGCCTGCGGGGTGTCGGAGAAGACGGTGTTCAACTACTTCCCGACCAAGGAGGCACTGCTGCTCGACCGGCTCGAGGACACGACCGCGGCGCTGCGCGACGGCCTGGCCTCACCGGAGACCACGCCGGTCGAGGCGGCGCTGCGGCTGCTCGACGCCGAGCTGGACGGGTTCGCCGGCGACCCGGAGGGCTACCGGCGGTTCGGCGAACTGCTCGAGGCGGCGCCCTCGTTGCGGGCCTACCGCAACGACATGATGGACCGGTTCGTGACCGTGGCGGCCGAGGCGCTGGCCGCCCGGGACGGCCGCGCAGCCGCCGACCCCGAGCCGCAGATCACGGCGGCGGCGCTCCTGGGTCTCTGGCGCGTGCAGTATCAGAGCCTGCGCCGCCACCCCGGCGACCCCTCGACCGTGCGGGACGAGGTGCGGCGGGCCGCCGCGGTGCTGCGGGACGGCCTGGCTTGAGACGGCCTAGCTCGAACAGCCGCTGTCGACGGTGATCGTCACGATGTTGCTGACCAGCGAGACCGAGTCGGCGACCACACCGCAGCGCAGGTTGGCGATCGAGCCGCTGATCGAGACGGCGCCGAGCAGCGCCTGCACCTGGCCGTAGATCGTCGTCATCGAGCCCGCGATGGTGATCGCCGGGCTGGCGCTGGAGTTGCTGATCAGGCCGGTCGCCGACGGCTTGGCCGAGTTGCCGATCGTGATCGACGAGCTGCCGACGTTGATCGTGCCCTCGGCCACGATCAGCGGCGGGACCGAGCCGGCCGCCGACGCCAGCGAGACGTTGCACGGCACGTACACGATCGTCGCCGAGCCGACCGCGGCCGCGCTGTAATTCCAGGTCGTGCCGGCCGTACAGGAGATCGCCTTGTAGCCGGAGCCGGCCGCGACGGCCGCGCTGCCGCCCGGGCGGTAGTCGGCCACGTTCCGGGAGACCGGCGTCGTCGCGGGCGCCTTGGTGGCGGCCGGCATCTTGATCAGGCTCGACGCGATGTCCTTCGACAGCGTGCCGCCGTACTCGACCTTCGGGCTGATCGTGCCGACCGCGCTGGCCATGCTGATGTCCTTGTTGCTGTGCACGGTGCCGGTGATGGTGACGCTGGCACTCGAGATGGAGAACTTCGTCGCCGCCCAGATCGCCTCGGGCAGCGGGCCCGGGGTGGGCGACGGTGTGGGGGTCGGCGTGGGCGTGGCCGTGGTGGCGGTCGGCGTGGGCGTCGGCGTGGCCGTGGTGGCGGTGGGCACCGGGCCCGTGGTCGTCGGCAACGTGACCACGCCGGACGAGACGGCGGCCGCCGAGAGCGCGCTGACCAGCGAGGTCGTGGTGAAGGCGCAGACGCCGCCGGAACACTCCTTGCCCGGCCACGTGACGGCCACCTCGAGCCGGTCCATCGGCAGGGTCACCACCGGCGAGACCGTCACCAGGCAGTCCACGGCGGTGCACGGGACGACGAACCAGGCCGCCGTGTACCGCACGGAACCGACCGGGCGGACGACGCTGCCCCAGGCCGTCGCGGTGCCGATGTCGAGCCGCCCCGAGAACGCGGCGACCGCGTCCGTGTCGGGCGTGCCGTTGCGGCCCTTGGCGGCCAGCGCCGCGTACGGCGTCGCCAGCATCTGGTCGACGACGTCGGAGGCGAACTCGGCCGCCGCCTGGCTGTCGCCCTGCAGTCGGCTCACCGACTGGACGCGGACGAAGGCGAACCCGCTGACCAGCATCGTCATCGCCACGATGGAGATCGACACCAGCGTTTCCACCAGCGAGAAGCCCTGGTCGTCCGGGACGCGCCTCATCGTTCCTCGATCTTGATCAGTCCGGGGCGGAACGCGTTGGTGTCGACGTTCCACTTCTGGGTCGCGCTGTCCGAGCAGGTGGTGACCGTGACGGTCGCGGTGTACGGGTCGGCCGGGACCGCCATGGCGGCCAGACAGTGGTCCCCACGGTCCTGGATGCGGAAACTGGCGCCCCAGGTCGAGCTCACCGCGGGCGCGGTCCACTGCTGGGTCACGTCGCCGGCCACACAGGTGCGGATCTGCGGGGCGGCCGGCGGCGTGGTAGTGGTGCTCAGGCAGTTGGTGCCGGACGAGATCGTCGAGTAGGTGTCGTCGACCGACTTGAAGATCCACGGACCGGTGGTGCCCGGGCTGAAGGCGACCTGGCCGCACGGGACGACCGTCGCCGAGGTGCTCAGGCAGGTGCCGAAGTAGGCCCCGTTGACGATCTCGTGGGCGGCGGCCGAGGCGGCGTACCCGGCGCCGACCGGGGCGTCCGGCGTCCACGTGGGCCGGGTGCCGGTCGCGGCCGTACAGCGGGTGCCGGCGCCCAGCAGCACCGCCGCGCTCCGGCCGCCGAGGCTGTCGATGCAGCTCGCGCCGTCCGGGGTGGTGAAGGTGCGCCCGTTGAACAGCCAGTGCTGGGTGGACGCGGCCGGGTCGCACTGCCGCATCGCCAGGGCGCCGGCCGACACCGCGACGCAGCGGGCGACCAGCGTGGCGACGTCGACCTGGGCCAGCGTGAGATCGGCGCCGTAGACGAAGGTCTGGGCGGACGCGGCCGGATCGCAGCCGGCCAGCACGAACGCGGCCGTCACACAGGTGTCGCCGGCGGCGTCGGCGTAGACCAGGCGGCCACCGGGCGGGCGGTCGGCGGCGCCGAGCGGGAAGGCGTACGTGCCGACCAGGGTGCGGGTTCGGCCGCCTTGGCCGTCCGAGCCGGCCGAGAGGATCTGGGCGTACCGGTCCTTCGTCGCGTCGAAGGCGCAGACGCCGGTGGCCGGATCGGCGGCGTAGAAGCTCAGCGTCACGTGGTAGTGCCCGTTCCCGGCCGGCCCGTCGAGCACGCAGTCGTCGGCGCCGATCGGGGCCACGCCCAGCTGCATCACCCGGGCCAGGCCCACGTTGAGACCGGCGTGGGCGGCGTCGACCGCCCGCACGGTCTGGATGTCGGCCCGGGAACCGACCAGCGAGAACGAGACGATCGCCGCGAGCACGGTGCTCAGCCCCGCGCTGACCACGACGACCAGCATGGCGAGGGCCATCGAGCCGTCGTCGTCCCGGCTCAGCCTCACGGGGCCACCACGCAGGTGGCCGGCGGAGTGCTCGTCCAGGTCGTGCTCTCGGCGGTGAACTGCATGACCCGCGTCCGCGTCTCGCTGTCGCGCGAGCCGCCGTCGCTGACGGCCAGACTCAGGCCGAGCGCCTGGTGCCCGGAGAGCGGGTCGGCGACGAGCGTCAACGGCTGTGCGCTGCCGGGCATCGCCGTGACGCCCGGGGCGATCGTGGCCCACGGCGAACCGGCGGTCACGTCACGCTGGTCGAGGTTGTCGCCGGCCGCGTCCAGCCGCAGCTCGGTGCAACCGCCCGCGGTCGCGAAGACGACGTGCCAGTTGCTGGCGTCGCCGGAGACCTGGGCCGGGGCGCCGATCGCCGAGGCGTAGCGGACCTCGCCCTCCAGACGCTGCCAGGCCAGGCGGAGCGCGTCCTGGGCGTTGCTGAGCGCGGTCGTCCGGCCGGCCGACTTCGCCATCTCGCCCAGCCCGGCACCGACCAGCGAGAGCACGACGGTGAACAGCGAGGCCGAGATCAGCACCTCGACCAGCGTGAGGCCCGCGTCGGACGGTTCGCCGGCCCGGCGCATGCCCGCACGACAGATGGCAATGGGCATGTCGTGGCTATCGGCAGTCTCTCCCCCACCTTGAGCGAAATTTCAGAAGAAGCTGGTGAAGAGCAGGATTCCGACGCCGACCAGGGTCGCCGAGGCGGCCTGGCGCAGCCGGTGCTGCGGAAGACGGCCGGCCATCGCCGCCCCGGCCACGACCGCGGCGCCGGACACGATGCCGAGGAGCGTGCCCAGGCCGTACCGGATCTGACCGTTGCCGCCGAAGGCGGCACAGGCGAAGGCAACCAGCGGAAGCCCGATCAGCTGGCTCGCGGCGACCGCGGTCCGCGGGCCGACGGCGAGCGACAGCAGCACCGGAACGAGCAGCACCGCGCCGCCCGTGCCGGTCAGCGCCGAGCCGAAACCGACCCCGGCGCCGACCAGCACCGCGGCGACCGCGGGCAGCGACTCACGGTCGGCCCGCGGCCGCCGCGGCAGCAGGTTGTAGACGCCGGTGCCCAGGGTCAGCGCGGCCAGAGCCAGGTGCAGGACCCACTCCGGCGCGATGCCGTTGGTCAGGGCGCCGCCGGCCGCGGCCGGCGCGGCGCCGGCGGTCAGGAGCAGGGCCAGGCGCCAGGGCAGGGCGCGCCTTTTCGCGTACGCGGTGATGCCGACCAGACTCGTGAAGAGGAAACACCAGCTGGCCGTTCCCGCGGCGGTGTGCGGGTCGAGGCCGACGAGCCAGATCAGGGCCGGTGGCAGCAGCACCCCGCCGATGCCGACCGCGCCGATGAGCAACCCGGCCACCACCGCTACCGCAACAAGAAGAATCATCTTCGATAGACTGCTCGGGCGATCGAAGGGAGTCCCCCATGACACTCCGCGAAACGCCGCCGTTCCGGGCCGATCATGTCGGTAGTCTGCTGCGGCCGCCCGACCTTCTTCAAGCGCGCGCCCGTTTCGCCGCCGGCGAGCTCGACGCCGACTCCTTACGCGAGATCGAGGACGCCGCGATCCGCGACGTCGTGCGCATGCAGCACGACGTGGGCCTGCAGTCGGCGACCGACGGCGAGTTCCGCCGCACGTCCTGGCACATGGACTTCATCTATCGCCTCGGCGGGGTCCGCCCGACCGACGACAAGATCCAGGTCCACTTCCGCAACGCCGAGGGCAAGCTCGACTTCGAGTCGGCGGCCCTCGCCATCGACGCGCCGGTGCGCCTGTCGTCGACCATATTCGGCGACGACTTCGCGTTCCTGGCGTCGGTGGTCTCCCCCGGCGTCACCGCCAAACTGACGATCCCGTCGCCGAGCATGGTCCACTACCGGGGCGGCCGGGCCGCGATCGACCCGGCGGTCTACCCCGACGAGGAACAGTTCTGGGCCGACCTCAGCGCGGCCTACGCCGCCGAGGCCCGTCAGGTCTTCGACCTGGGCTGCCGTTACCTTCAGCTCGACGACACCAGCCTGGCCTACCTCAACGACCCCGAGCAGCGCCGCCTGCTCACCGAGCGGGGCGACGACGCCGAGCACCAGCACCTGCGCTACATCAGGCAGATCAACGCGGCCATCCAGGACCGCCCGGCCGGCCTCTCGGTCACCACCCACATGTGCCGGGGCAACTTCCGCTCCTCGTGGGCGGCCGAGGGCGGCTACGACTTCGTCGCCGAGGCCCTGTTCAGCGAGCTGGCGGTCGACGGCTTCTTCCTCGAGTTCGACGACGAGCGCTCGGGCGGCTTCGCCCCGCTGCGGTTCGTGCCCCCGGGCAAGATGGTCGTCCTCGGCCTGGTCACCACCAAGCGCGGCCAGCTCGAGTCGAAGGACACGCTCAAGCGCCGCATCGACGAGGCGGCCAAATACGTGCCGCTGGAGCAGCTCTGCCTCTCCCCCCAGTGCGGCTTCTCCTCCACGGTCGAGGGCAACGTCCTGACCTACGACGAGGAGGTCGCCAAACTCAGCCTGATCGTCGAGACGGCCCAGGAGGTCTGGGGCTAGACGAGCAGCTCCCTGGTCAGGGCCGCTCCGGCGGTGCCAGATAGCAGCGGTCGGGGCGAGGATGCGGTGCGGTTGTGGTAAGACGGCCGCAGCAGCCGGACCCCGCAGTCGGCCAGCCACCGGTCGGGCTCGGACGAGACGTGACCTCCTCCCGCGGGTCGTGTTCCAGCGTGGCGGCCGTGACGTGGCGTTCTCGTGCTTCGGGGTGGCCGGACGGTGTGCAGATCAAATGCGGGCCCCGTAGAACCGGGAATCCGAGGCGCAATTAGCGGCAGCCGGCCCAGCCGGCCGACTCCGGGTGGCGGTTGAATCGGTGACCGCCTTTGTCGTCCAGGGCCAGGTCCGGGGAGTCCAAGCCCGGTCGCGTCACCGGCGGCTTGCAACGAGGGACCGAATTCGCGCAGGTCTCATCACGCTGCCAGTGGCCTCGGCTCGGCGGGAGCGGGGCGGCTGCGGGGCTGAAGCCGGGGCCGCTGTAATAGTGGGCCGGTGACGAAGGTGGCGCTGGTGACCGGGTCGGTGTCGGGGATCGGGGCGGCCACCGCGCGGCGGCTGGCGGCCGACGGGATGACGGTAGCGGTGCACTCGCGGGTGTCGTCGGCGGCCGGTGAGGAGTTGGCGGCTGCGCTCGGCGGCAACTACTACCGGGCCGACCTGGAGGACGATGACGCGGCGGCCGGGCTGGTGCCCCGGGTGCTGGCCGACCACGGGCGGCTCGACGTGCTGGTCAACAACGCCGGGATCAGCTGGCCGGTGCCGCACGCCGACCTCGGCGGGCTGACGGCCGCGGACTGGCGGCGGCTGCTCGACGTCAACCTGATCGCGCCCTGGCTGCTGTGCACGGCGGCCGAACCCGCGCTGCGGTCGGCCCGCGGGTGCATCGTCAACGTGACCAGTCACGCCGGGGTGCGGCCCAAGGGCAGCTCGATCGGCTACGCGGCGAGCAAGGCCGCGCTCAACCACGTCACCCGGATGCTGGCCGCCGCCCTCGGGCCGGACGTCCGGGTGAACGCGGTCGCGCCCGGGCTGGTCGACACGCCCCTCACGGCCGGATGGGGGCAGGCGCGGGAGCTGTGGCGTACGGAAAGCCCCATGCGCCGGGCGGCGCAACCGGGCGACGTCGCCGATCTGATCTCCTCGCTGGTTTCCCATTCCTATCTGACCGGCGAGGTCATCGTGCTCGACGGGGGTCTCAACCTGCGTTAGCGCGCATCTCGCGGTCGAAGGATTCCTGCGAGCTCCGCATGACCGCGAGTTCGGCGGGGTCGTCGAAGCGGGACAGGTCGGGTTCGCCGATCCTGGTCTGCACCCACCAGATGTTGCCGGCCGGGTCTTTGACGCGGCCGCCGCGCTCGCCCACGATGCCCGAGGTGGTGACCGGGGTGACCAGGGTGGCGCCCTCGCGCAGCGCCTTGTCGACCACGGCGTCGGAGTCGGCGACGTAGACGCTGAGGAAGGCCGGCGTCGCGGGCCACTCGGGGCGCGAGTCGAAGGCCATGATGACCGAGTCGCCGACGCGGATCTCGGCGTGGCCGATCGTGCCGTCGGGGTTGCGGATGCGGGCCGCCTTCTCGGTGGTGAAGACGGCTTCGACGAAGTCGAGGAAGCGGTCGGCGCCCTTGGCGGCGACGTAGGGGGTCACGGTTCCTTTGTCCATGACTCCAGGCTGAGGCCGATTGCGGTCAGAATCCGGCCTCAAAGGAAAGTCGCGCGCCCGTCGTCCGGGAGGCCCCGGCGGCGGAGGCCGGCCACGAAGCGGCGGCTCAGCGCGTCGGCCGGGGCGGCCATGGTGGCGATGACGTCGCGCAGGATCGGCGGGTCGAACGAGCGGACCGTGCCGTCGCGGCGGCCGGACAGCGCCGACACCGGGACGATCGCGACGCCCATGTCGGCCGCCGCCAGCTGGGCCGCCGTGCGCGGGCTGCGGGTGCGCAGCACGGTGTCGAACGCGATGCCGTGCTCGGCCGCCAGATCGTCGACCCAGGCCGCCATGCCGTTCTCCGGGTCGTAGTGGATGAACGGCTCCTTGGCCACCGCGGCCAGGCCGACCGCGGCCTCGTCGGCGAACCGGTGACCCGGGCCGGCCACCACGACCATCTCCTCGACCCCGAGGGTCTCGACGTGATGGCTGGTCGTGGTCGGGCGGGGCCCGACGATCAGGTCGGCGTGGCCGTCGGACAGGAACCGGTCCATCCGGTCGGCGCTGGAGAACTCGCTCAGCTCGAACGCCACCTCGGGATGCCGCAGCCGCCACTCCCGCATCGCCGGCGTGAGCAGCCACGTCGTCATGGTCTCGGCCGAAGCGATGCGCAACCGGCCGGCCCGGCCCTCGGCGACCTTGCGGCCGATCGTCACCGCCAGCGCGGCGTGGTGCAGGGCGTTGCGGGCCTCCTGCGCGACCGCCAGCCCGGCCGCGGTGGGCCGGATGCCGCGGGGCAGCCGCTCGACCACCGGGGTGCCGATCTCCTTCTCGAGCGCGGAGATCTGGTGCGACAGGGCGGGCTGCGACAGGTGCAGCGCGGCCGCCGCGTTGGTGACGGAACCCGCCTCGACCAGCGCGACCAGGCACTCCAGCGCTCGTAGTGTGGCCATTGCCGCGATCGTAGCCCCGAACTGGCGGGTAACCCCAGGTCAGCCCGGTGACGATGGTGACAGGTATCGAAAAGATGGATCGCCGGCCCAGAAAAGACGCATGACTACAAATGGTCTGAACGTGTCACGATCCGAAACTGTGAACTACACCCTCGAAGTAATCCCGGTTCCGGTCGCCGATCTCGACCGGGCCAAGAACTTCTACATGGCCCAAGCCGGTTTCGTTCTCGACGTCGACTACGCGCCCAACCCCGATTTCCGGTTGATCCAACTCACCCCGCCCGGGTCGGGATGTTCGATTCAGCTCGAGGT
This sequence comes from Actinoplanes sp. NPDC051411, assembly GCF_040682075.1. Classification (NCBI taxonomy): domain Bacteria; kingdom Bacillati; phylum Actinomycetota; class Actinomycetes; order Micromonosporales; family Micromonosporaceae; genus Actinoplanes; species Actinoplanes sp. NPDC051411. The sequence continues at coordinate 24,943 of NZ_JBFBAD010000042.1, forward strand.
CGGCACCGGCCGGCACACCGGCCTCTGCCTGGTCGTCACCGACCTGGTTCGAGCCGGCCGGGAACTGGGCGACCGCGGCGTCACGGTGGACAACATCCGGCACAAGGCGTCACTGCCGGACTGGCAGGGCGACTGGGCGCCCGGGGTCGACCCCGAGCGCCGCGACCTCGCCAGCTTCGCCGACTTCCACGACCCGGACGGCAACGCCTGGGTGCTGCAGGAGCGGGGCTTCAGCGGTTCTTGATCTCGTCGGCGTCCAGGCCGCGATCCACCCCGTGCGGGATCACGGCCTGGCCCGGCTCCAGGGTCAGCGCCCGGCCGTCGAGCGTGACGTCGACCAGGTCGGGCTCGAACGAGACCAGGCCGGAAACGCGGGCCACCTCGGGCCACGCCTCGAGGTACGACCAGGCCGCCCGGCGCCGGTCCCCGACGTCGTAATAGCTGCACAGACCCTTGTACGGGCAGAACGTCTGACCCTCGACCGGCGCGAGGACGCCGGCAGTGACGTCCTCGCGGGGCACGTACCACCGGGGCGCGAAGCCGCTCTCGTAGAGCGCCAGCGGCCGGTGCGTATCGGCGATGACCCGGTCGCCGTCGCGGACGACCAGGTGGCGCGAACTCTGCCGGATGTCGTTGCGGTGATAGAGATCGGCCGCATGCCCGACGATCCGCTCGTCCTCCTCGAAGAACGCCTCCATCATCCGCCAGGCGAACGCCACGTGCCCTTCGAGCGCGCCCGCCCAGGGCGGCAGATCGGAGTACGCCCAGGCGCCGCGCTCGGCCCGCGCCCCGCCGCTGACCCCCGCCTCACCGCTGACCCCCGCCTCACCGCTGACCCCCGCCTCACCGCTGACCCCCGCCTCACCGCTGACCCCCGCCTCACCGCTGACCACGGTGAACCACTCGGTGGCGCCGAACTCCCGGTGCTTGGTGACCTTGCCGGAGGGTTCGAGGACGCCGGGCCGGACGTCGTCGCGCGGGAAGAACGCCACCGGGTAGTGCGCCGGCTCGTGCAGCAGCGTCACCCGCTCGCTGTCGGCGATCCACTCACCGCCGAACCGCACCCGCATCCGGCGGCGCAGCGGCTCGGCGAACAGCAGGCGCTCGGGCAGCGGCTCGGGCGACAGAAAATGCCCCACCGAGCGTTCCGACAAAGGTCCTTGTTGCCATGCCAATCCCATAATCGGAGCCTAAATCCGCCCGGCCGTCAAACAATAAGGCCGATCCATGCGACTTTTCTTTCGCCGATATCGAACCGCCGAATAACAGGCGGCCTAAAGGTCGAGCACGACGTCGTCACGAGGAAGAGCGCAGCACACCAGCACCTCGCCCGGGCCCGGCTCCTCAAGCGGCGGGTTGGTGTAGTCGATCGAGCCGGAGAGCAGCGCCGTCACACAGGTGTGGCAGACGCCGGTGCGGCACGACCATTGGGTCGGCACGTCACAGGCCTCGGCCATCTCCAGCAGCGACCCGAACCGCTCCGCCGCGCGGGTGCTGATGCCGCTGCGGGCGAAGGTGACCAGCGGCCCGGTGCCGGGCGGCCCGGGCGGCTGGTGCGGCGGCACCACCCGCACGTCGGTCACGCCGGGGTTGATCGGGGGGCGGGCGCCGAACAGCTCGCTGTGCACGTTGGCGGCGGGAAGGCCCGCTGCCACGAGGGCTTCGCGCATCGCCGCCATGAAGGCGTCGGGGCCACAGACGTACGCCGTCGCACCCGCCGGCAGACCGAGGGCCGCCACGGCGTCGGCGGTCAGCCTCCCGGCCGTCCACGCCCAGCCGACAGCACCACTCTCCGCAGGACCAACGACGGCCGCCCCCTGACCGGCAGCCGGCCGCCCCGGACCAACAGCACCCGGCCCCTGATCGGCGAGCGCCCGCGCAGAGCCAACGGCACCAGCGCCCTGACCCGCGGGCGTCTCCGCAGGACCAACGGCGCCGGTCCCCTGGCCCGCAAGCACCTGCTCGGAGCCAGCGGTCCCGGTTGCCTGACCCCCAGGCGCCTCATCGTCGAGCGCCTCACCCACGGGCGCCTGCTCAGAACCAGCGCCCTCGGCCGCCCCACCCGCGGGCGCCTCACCCACGGCCGCCTCACCCACGGCCGCCCCACCCACGGCCGCCCCACCCACGGGCACCTCACCCGCTGGCACCTCACCCGCGGGCGCCGGCGGGCGGGCAGCGGCCGTGGGCGGGCGGGAATAGAAGATGCGCTCGTGGGCGTGGGGCAGGGCGCCCAGCAGGGCGTGCGCCTCGGCCGCGAAGGCGTGTTCGGCCGGGCTGCGGGCCGCGTGGAGCCACCACACCTCGCGGGTGGTGTGTTGGTCGGCCAGGCGGCGGAGCATCGCCAGCACCGGGGTCGCACCGATGCCGGCCGACACCAGCACGACCGGGCCGTCGCCGTCGGTCAGCGTGAAGTCGCCTCGGGGTGCGGCCGCTTCGACCGTCGCGCCGGCCAGGAGTTTGTCGTGCAGGTAGTCGCTCACCGTGCCGTGCGGCTCGCGCTTCACGCTGATGCGGTAGGACTTGCCGTCGGGCACACCCGAGATCGAATAGCTGCGGACCGGTGGTGGGGTTCCCGCGCTGGTCACGCGTACGGTCAGGAACTGGCCCGGCGCCGGCGCCGGGAGCGCCGAACCGTCGGGGGTCGAGAGCCAGAACGACGTGACGAAGGGCGTCTCGGCGCGGGTGCGGGCCACCACGAGGGGGCGGAAGCCGCGCCAGCCCGGTTCGACGCCGACCGCCGGGGTGTCGATCGGGCCGCCCGCCTCGACCGCGGCGAGCATGTCGCGGAAGGACTGCTGCCAGCCGGGGCTCAGCGCCTCGATCGTCACCGCCTTGCGGAGTGTTTCGAGGTCGCGGTGCGGGAGGTAGAGCAGGCCGTCGATGTCGGCCACGCTCAGGGCGTGCTTGCCGACGCGGGTGCGGATGATCTCTTCGCCGGAGGCGACGTGCCCCTCGGTGATCACGCGCAGGTAGAAGCCGGGCCGCCGGTGGGCGACCAGCAGGGACGGCATGGCCGGTTCGCCCAGGCGCATGCCGACGCGGAAGCAGGTGACCCGCGGCTGGGTGACCTCGAACTCGGCCTCGCCGATCCGGTAGCGGTCGCCGATGTGGACCTCGTGGTCGGGCAGGCCCTGGACCGTGAAGTTCTCGCCGAACGCGCCGAATTCGAGCCGGTCGCGGTCGAGGTGTTTCTGCCAGTGCTCGTAGGACTCTTGCTGGTAGACCAGCACCGCCCGCATCTCGCCGCCGTGGCCGCCCAGGTCGCCCTGGCCGTCGCCGTCGATGTTGAGCCGGCGCACCATGCGGGCGCCCTCGACCGGGCTCTTCCAGACGCCGGTGTGCACGGTGCGGCCCTGCCAGGCCACGTCTTTGGGTAGCCCGACGTTGAGCGAGAGGAGCCGGCCGCCGCTCATGTGAGCGGCTCGCCGCCGTCGACCTTCAAGGTGACTCCGGTCAGGAAGGTGTTGGTCATCGCGAACAATACCGCCGACGCGATGTCCTCGGCGGTTCCGACGCGGCGGGCCGGGTTCTCGGCCGCCTGTTTCTCGAGGTAGGCCGGGTCCCAGATGCCGGTGTCGACGACGCCGGGCGAGATCGCGTTGACCCGGACCGGGGCGAGTTCGACCGCGAGCGAGCGGGTGAGGAAGTCGACCGCCCCGTTGGTGATCGCGACGCCCAGGTAGCCGACGTTGACCTTGAACGCGTTGACGCCGGAGAACAGGACCAGCGATCCCCCGCTGTTGATCCGGCCGACGAGATGCCGGGCCAGCATGAGCGGGCCGATGACCTTGGTGTCGAAGGACTGCCGCACCGCCTCGCGGGACAGCTCCCCGATCCGGCCGCGGGCCCGGGCGCTCACGGTCGACACGACGTGGTCGACCGGGCCGATCCCGCCCGCGAACGCCTCGATCGACACATCGTCGGTCAGGTCGACGGTCGCCGCCGAAATGCCCGGCTCGTCGCGGTAGGCCCCGGCCAGCCTCGCCGCGTCACGCCCGGCGACGACCACCCGCGCCCCTTCGGCCCGGGCCCGCAACGCGACCGCCCGGGCGATGCCGCTGCCGCGGCCGATCACCACGACGGCCTTACCGGTCAACTCGCTCATCGCGACTCCCCCTCAGGATTTCGTACGCGAACCCGCCCGCGACCGCCCCCGCACAAGGCCCGAGCAGGTAGACCCAGAAGTGGCTCCACTGCCCCGCGGCGAGGGCGGGGCCAAGTGAGCGCGCCGGATTCAGCGACGCCCCGGTGAGCGGCCCGAACGCGAACGACGTCGCCCCGACCACGGCCGCGATCGCGAGCCCGGCCGGCACCCCGACCGCGCGGGCGTCGGTGGCCACACCGGCGATGACCAGCATCAGCAGCGCGGTGAGCACCGCCTCGACGAGTACGGCCCGCCCCGCGCCGATGCTCGGAACGGTCGCGCCCAGGTTCGCCGGCCGGTTCGGCCAGATCGCCCGCAGTGTGAACCCGGCGAGGACGGCCCCGGTCGACTGGGCCGCGGCGTACGAAAGGAAGCGTCGGCCGGAAAGCCGGCGCGTGAGCAGAAAGCCCAGGCTCACCGCGGGATTGAAATGGGCCCCCGAGATGTGGCCGAGGCCGCCGATCAGCGCGAGCACGACCAGGAAGAACGCGATCGCGGCGGCCGGGCGGTCGAGCACGACGGCGCCGCACCCCACAACGACCAGGAAGTAGGTGCCGATCGCCTCGGCGAACAGCCGGCGCGCCTCGCCGGCGAAGGCGGAGTGCGGCGATGCCAGTTGGGGTGCCGGCTGGGGGGGCCGGTGGGGGGTTGGCATCGCCGCACGTCAGGAGGGCTGGTGGAACTGGGCTTCGCCGTTGCCGAACGACCAGTTCTCGCCCGGCGACTCGACGACCGAGATCAGGACGTCCTCGGGGCGGACACCCGGGTTCTTGCCGAGGCGCTCGACGATCGCCCGGTACATGGCGAGCTTCGCCTCGACCGGCTTCGGCGCCCAGAAGATCTGGATCTGCACGAGGTCGCCGGAGCGGTCGATGCCGAGGAAGTCGCCGTACGCGAACTCGCCCTCGCCGTGCTCGGTGAGGGCCATGAAACGGTCGCCGTCCTGGATGTGCACGGTCTCGCGGATCGCCTCGTGGATGCCGTCGAGAATCGCCTGCTTCCACTCGGCCGTCCTGCCCCGGCGGACCGCGACGCGGGTCACTGGCATTGCCGTTTCCTCCCTGCGGGCGCGGACGAACAACGGAGGCAGAAAACCGAACCCCGTGTTCACCGCGAAATAAGAGTCGCCCATTCCTGGTGAAGCTAACACCGGGCCCCGGAAAACAGCATTCGATTCTTTTTATGGCGCCGATAGATACGCCGAATTACATCGTGGCCGGCCGGGTCCACAGTGCGGGCGTGGCACGGCACGATCGGCGCAGGCGCCGCCTGACGGTGTAGGGCTCGTCGCGGATCCGCTGGCTGCGCCGGCCGGCTCGCCGGCGGTGCTCGCCCCGGCGGTGATCCTCGTGCTGGTCGCCCGGGCGGCCCGCACGTCGGTCGTGCTCAGCGACCGGGCGACCTACACGTGGCCACCGGTGCGGAAGGCCTACCTCTCCGCCGACCTCTCCGCCGAGCGGTTCGTGCGGCAGGTCCGCCACCTGCTGCCCGGCGAGGACCCGGCGGCACGCCCGGCCCGACATCGCCCGGCTGACGGCTGACCGCGACCGGCTCACCGAGGCCCGCGCGCAGACCATGAGCGGCGCCTACGTCCTGGGCCCCACGACCCGATGCGGGACCGGCCGGCCGAGCGGGCGGCCGAGATCGAGCGGCCGACGGCCGAGATCGACGCCGAGGTCGAGCGGCGGGTCGCGGCGCTCACCGCGACCGGCCGGGCGTGGGGCGAGTTCGTCTATCGTCGCGACCGGGCCGAGCGCGGCGAGGCGGTGCTCATGGCCGGGCGGGGGCTGCCGGGTTGATCGGGTATAACAGCCCCATGACCGAGCTACCCCGGAGCACCCCGGCCGAGCAGGACGTCGACTCGCGCGGCATCGACGCGTTCGTGGCGGCGCTCGAGCCGATGCCGGACGTCGAACCGCACAGTCTGATGGTGCTCCGGCACGGTCATGTGGTCGCGTCGCGCTGGTGGGCGCCCTACGGGCCCGACCGGCCGCATCTGCTCTACTCGCTGAGCAAGAGCTTCACTTCGACGGCGCTCGGGTTCGCGGTCGCCGAGGGGCTGGTCGACCTCGACGCGACCGTCCTGTCGTATTTTCCGGCCTGGGAGGCGAAAGTCACCGGCGAATGGTCGCGGGCGACCCGGGTGCGTGACGTCGCGTCGATGGCGAGCGGGCACGACGACGACATGGCCGACGCGGCCGCCGAGGCGGGCGGCGGCGACATGGCGCTCGGGCTTCTGCTGCTGCCGCCGGCCTTCCAGCCCGGCACCCATTTCGAATACAACCAGCCCTGCACGAACACGGTCGCGGCGATCGTGCGCGAGGTCAGCGGCGGGTCACTGATCGACTTTCTGCGGCCGCGGCTCTTCGAGCCGCTCGGCATCGAGACGTACGGGTGGCTTCGCGACCGGGTCGGCCGGGAGCAGGGGTTCTCGGGGCTGTTCACGACCACGTCGGCGATCGCGAAGCTGGGCCAGCTCTATCTCGACCGGGGCCGCTGGCAGGGGTCGCAGCTGCTCCCGGAGTCGTGGGTCGAGGAGGCCACCCGCTTCCACGTGGCGTCGAACCGGCCCGGGCAGCCCGACTGGGACCAGGGCTACGGGTTCCAGTTCTGGCGCAGCCGCCACGGCTACCGGGGTGACGGGGCGTACGGGCAGTACATGGTGATCCTGCCCGAGGCTGACGCGGTCGTCGCGATGACGGCGCAGAGCCCGTCGATGGACGGGATGCTCGACGCGCTGTGGGAGCACCTGCTGCCGGCGCTGACCGCGTCGACCGGGCCGGCCGGGGCGTGGCCGGTCGAGTGGCCGGTGCTGCCCGTTCCGGAAGGTGATTCCTCGACGCGGCAGCTTCCGGAAGGGACGTTCACGACGGTGGCAGGTCCGGTGAGAACGGTGCGGCTCACCCCGTACGAAATCTCGCTGGCCGACGACGGCCCGGCGGTGACCGCCAAGCTCGGGCCGCCGGACGCCTGGTTCGTGGATGGGCCGATCGCCACCGCGCACACCTGGTCGGGCGGAAAGCTGCTGGTCGACGTGATGTTCGTGGAGACGCCGCACCGGTTGCACGTCGTGATCGACCCGGAGGCCGGCACGTGCGATGGGGCCTGGCAGTCGGAACCGCTCAGCCGGCCGCGCCTAGCCGACCTGCGGATGCCGCGCTGACTGCCGCCGCTCGGCGAGATCGGCGAGCCGCCGCAGCGCCTCGATGTTGCGCCGGTGCAGCACGAGGTTGTGGAGGCCGTTGCGCAGGCCGCGCAGGGGGCCGGTCTCGAAGTCCTCGCGCATGATCACGCGGGTGCGCCCGGGGCCGGCCGGCTCGAGCACGAGGTCGACGTTGGCCTCGCCGAGTGGCCACAGACCGGCCTGCAGGTTGAGGTGCCGGTCCCGGGTCATCTCGGTGACGGTCGACGAGTCGTGCAGCGAGAACGGCCACGGGCCGGCCTTGTGGTGCAGCTTGCTCCCGACCTCGGGCCAGTGCTCGTCGACGTCGCGGATGTGCGAGGTGCCGACCACCCAGTCGCTGTAGGTCCAGCCGTCGGCCAGCACAGCGAAGACCTGCTCGGGCGGGGCGTTGACAGTACGCACGGTGATGGACACAGGTGGGGTGTACCCGCACCGGCGCGGAATACGCCCAGAGTCTTCACATCAGGCGCGCCGCTTCTCCACGGGCCGTCCCTAGCCTTCCGGCCATGCGTGTGACGATGATCCTGCCCGCGTTGACCGAGGCCACCTCGCCGTTGTTCCGCCCGATCAAGTACGCGCTGTTCCCGCCCCTCGGGCTGGCCACGCTGGCCGGCTATCTGCGGGAGGACGACGAGATCCAGATCCTGGACGAGCACGTGGAGCGGATCGACGCCCGGATCGCCGACGACCGGCCCGACATCGTCGTCATCCAGGCCTACATAACCTCGGCCCGGCGGGCCTACGAACTGGCCGACCTCTATCGTGCGCGCGGGTCGTTCGTCGCCCTGGGCGGCCTGCACGTGACGTCACTGCCCGACGAGGCGGCCGCCCACGCCGACGCGATCTTCCTCGGGCCGGGCGAGGACACTTGGCCCGAGTTCCTCGCCGACTACGACGCCGGCAACCCCCGCGCCCGATATGTCTCCACCTCGCGCGACCTCTCGGAGCTGCCGCCGATCCGCCGCGACCTGATCAAGCGGGAGCGCTACCTGGTGCCCAACTCGATCGTCGTCTCGCGCGGCTGCCCCCACCACTGCGACTTCTGCTACAAGGACGCCTTCTTCGAGGGGGGCAGGTCGTTCTACACCCAGCGGGTCGACGACGCGCTCGCCGAGATCGACCGCCTGCCCGGGAAACACCTGTACTTCCTCGACGACCACCTGCTCGGCAACCGGCGCTTCGCCTCGGAGCTGTTCGACGGGATGCGCGGCATGGGGCGGCGCTGGCAGGCGGCGAGCACGGTCGACGCGATCCTCGCCCCGGGCCTGCTCGAGAAGGCGGCCGCGGCCGGCATGCGCAGCTGCTTCGTCGGCTTCGAGACCATCAACGCCGGCAACCTGGCCGGGCAGCGCAAGCGGCAGAACATCGGCCGCAGCTACGAGGCGGTGACCCGGCGGCTGCACGACGCCGGCGTGATGGCCAACGCCAGCTTCGTCTTCGGCATGGACGGCGACGGCCCCGACGTCTTCGACCGCACGGTGGAGTGGGCGGTCACCAACGGCATCGAGACCGCCACCTTCCACATCATGACCCCCTACCCGGGCACCGCCCTGTTCCGCCGGATGCAGGCCGAGGACCGGATCACCCACCGCGACTGGGACCTCTACGACACCCGGCACGTCGTCTACCGGCCGGTCGGCATGACCCCGCGCCAGATCGAGGACGGCTACCGGCGGGCCTACCGGGAGTTCTACCGGTGGCCGGCGATCTGGCGCGGAGCCGCCGACAAGCCGGCCCGCGACCGGCTACGGCACCTGGCGTACGCGGGCGGCTGGAAGAAGTTCGAGCCGCTCTGGGACGCACTGATCCGTTCCGGTCAGGTGCTGCGCGCCCTGCCGCTGCTCGAGCGGACGCTGGGCCGCTAGAACACCGAATCGTCTCGCTCACTTCTTGCGCCCCTTGGCCACGACCACCCGGAGTACCCGTGGATATCTCCGGCCCCCACGGAGTAGCCGTTGGACTCGCGCGCGAACGCGGCGGCGAAGGGAGCGCGATGCCTCAGCGAGCCGACGAAACTCTGCAGAACTCCGCTCATGACGCCTGCGGTGCCTGCAAGCACTCGGTCAGCCACTGCCTACTGCTCAAGGAGCGCTCGCAGAGTGTTGTCTCGGACGAGTACGGCAGCATGATCAATGCGGGGCAGAGGTTCGCGCCGCTACCCACATCGATGACCCGGCCCAGCGAATGGCGCGCCATGGCGGCGGCAAAGAAGTCAGCGACGATTTGAGCGTCCTCCCGGCGCACTTCGCGGTATTGCTGATCGAATTCGGCCTGCGCGTCGAACCGCCCGAGGTAGAGCCAATCGCTGCCATCGGTACCACAACCAGGCCTGCCCGCCGCAGCCGCTCGGCGAGCTGGACCAGTGGGCGGGTGGTCCTGCCGTCGATGAGCACGGGTTTCGCTGTCGAACCGGCCGGACAGCCGGCTCGTCGAGCCGGTCTCCACCAGGACGGTCCGGTCCGGGTGCATGGCGAGGGCCAGCCCGGCATCGGCAAGCAGATCCGGACCATCGGAGGGGGTGACGACAACGACCACGGCATCAGCGGCGGCGAATCCTTCGCGCAGCACATCCTGGCCGCGGGGTCCGCGACCCTTCCGGTCGGCGATCTGGTCCGGGCCGACCAGCACCAAGCCGAGCGCCTGCAGGAAGCCCCGTAGCGCGTCCCGGCCCCGGCTCTCCGAGCCGGCGATGAGGAAGACCCGATTGGCGGACTCGTCGCGGTGGCCCGGGACCCCAGCGATCTCCACCGGCCCCCCGGCCGACCCGAAGCCATGCCTGGGCACGACCCGTTCCGGTCTGGAGCTTCACGTCCTGAAACTGAGCGTGCCTCAGGTCCGGAAAAGCCGCGCGGACCCCGACGCCCGCGCGCGCAAAAGGTCGTCGCGCAACGCCGCGATCGTCTCCGCTGGCCCGATCCCGTCCGACGGATCCGCCATAAGGATCATCCTCCTCATTGCCGGCGGTGCCCCCACCGTAGTTTTCCGAGGCTGGCGAAAAATCAGTCGTCCAGGCGATGCAATCCCCTTATGTCGAGACGGATTGTCCGTCCTGCGGGCCATTCCTCGCGGCATCGGGCGCATTTCAGCGGACGCTAGGCCGTCAGCGGCACGCCGGGCAGGAGCAGGCGGACCTCGGTCTGCGGGGCGAGCCGCCGGGCCGCCTCGGCGAAGGCGACCGGCTCGCGCCGCGACTTCGTGATCAGGAGGTCGCCCAGGCGGCCACTGGTGAACGCGTAGTGGTGCGGGACGGCGATTCTCGCCCGCAGGGCGCCCGCCAGCTGGGCCGCCTCGGTGGCGTCCATGACGACCTGGCGATCGCCGGCCGGGCGGACGCAGAGGCCGTTGATCGGCAGCAGCGCCAGGTCGAACGGGCCGAACCGGTCCGGCAGCTCGTCCAGCTCGGGGATCTTCAGGGTGTCGCCGCCGAAGAACACGGTCCGGCCGCCGCCCTGGATCACGTAGGTCACCTCGGGCACGCCGTGCAGGCCGGGGGTCGCCGTGACGGTCACGTCGCCGAGCCTGGTTTCGTCGCCGGCTGCCAGTTCGCGTACGTCTCGGAAGCCGAGGTTGCGCGCCCGCGCAACCACCGTGTGCGGCGCGATGAGCGGCACGCCGAGCCGGCTTCCGAGCGCGTCGAGATCGCAGTGGTCGTAGTGTTCGTGGGTGACCAGGATGCCGTCCAGCTCCGGAAGCTGGTCGACGGTGAGCGCGACCCGCTCGCCCGGGTCGTAGGTCGGCGTCACGGTGAACCAGGGGTCGGTCAGCAGCGTGCGGCCGCCGATCTCGAGCAGGTGGCAGCTGTGTCCGATCCGGGTCAGCCTCATCGCTCGGCCCCGATCGCGGCCAGCAGTTCCTCCGGCGTCTCGATCTGCGGCAGGTGGCCGGCCCCGGGGATCAGCGTGAACCGGGCGCCCGGGATCGCCTCGGCGAGCGCCCGGCCGTAGGCGGGGACGGCGATGCCGTCCGACTCACCCCAGACGACCCGGACCGGAAGGTCCAGACGGCCGAGACGATCCCGTAGGCCGGGATCGGCCATGCGCATTTTCGTGTACGCCGCGAGCGCCGCCAGGTCCGGCCCCGGCCGTCGCCTCGGGTCGGGCGGAAACCGCTCCGGGTCGTGAAAGCTGAGTTTGCGCAGCTCGTCCGGGGTGAGGCCGGAGACGTCCGTGACGGGATGCCCGGGCACGTCGATCCCGACCGCGTTGACCAGGACGATCCCGCTGACCCGGGGGCTGGACCGGAGCGCGAGCTCGGCCGCGATCCAGCCGCCGATCGAGTTGCCGATCACCGTGACGTCCCAGAGGTTTTCGCTTTCCAGGAGGTCGGCGTAGAGGCCGGCCAGCGCCGGGACGCTGTCGAGGCCGTCGGCGCGCGGGGTTCCGTCGAAGCCGGGATGGGTCGGGACGAGCACGCGGGCGTTCCAGCGGGCGGCCAGCAGGTCGGCGAAGCCGGCTACCGAGGCGGGGCCGGCTCCCCCGTGCAGCAGGAGGAACGGCCGGGTCCGGTCACGCTCGCCCACCGTCAATTGCCGGCCGTCGAGGTTGTGGACCGTGGTCTTCTGCTGCCATCGCATTTCGGCTGGTGTCGTCGTCACGCCGACCATGATTCGGTTCCCCGGCGGCCGGCGGGAGATGATGGTTGATCGTGGGACTCCGACCACCACCCTCGCCCGGCCCGGACCGCACCTCGCCCGCCGCCGCTCGGCGGGCTGAGCTGGCCGACTTTCTGCGGACGCGGCGAGCGGCGGTCAGCCCCTCCGACGTCGGGCTGCCGGCCGGGACGGGCCGGCGGCGTACACCTGGTTTGCGCCGTGAGGAGGTCGCCCAGCTCTCCGGAGTCGGGTTGTCCTGGTACACCTGGCTCGAGCAGGGCCGCGACGTGACCCCCTCCGACCAGGTGTTGTCGGCGCTGAGCCGGGCCCTTCTGCTCTCCCCCTCCGAGCGCGAGCATCTGTTCCTGCTGGCCGGCGTCGCCGCACCGGCTGCCGCCGTCTCGGGACTGGATGACGAGACCGCCGCCCTCGTCGACGGACTTCTACCCCATGCCGCTTTTGTGCTCGGCCCGCGATTCGACGTGCTGGCCCACAACCGGGCCGCCGCACTGATCATGGGCGATCTGGTGTCGGCGCCGCCCGCGCGGCGCAACCTTCTGGTGTGGCTCTTCGCCGGTGACGGCTGGGGCGGCGCGGCCTGGGAACAGACGGCCCGGGCCAACCTGCTCGACTTCCGCACCGAGTACGCCCGGCACCCCGGCGATCCGGCCTTCCTCGCGCTGGTCTCCACGTTGTCGGACACCAGCCCGCGCTTCCGTGACTGGTGGGAACAGCACGACGTGCAGACGATGGAGCCGGCCGTCAAGCACATTACCCACCGTGATCTCGGCCCGCTGCACCTGCTGGCCGGCCAGAGCCGCCCGACCCACGCGCCGTGGTTGCGCCTGCGCATCCTGGTGCCGGCCGACTCCCGTACGCGCTCGGCGGTGGCCTCGGCACTCGCGGCTCGGTCAGACTAGAGCCGAGGAAAGGCGGCGAGATGAGACGTTTGCACTCCTACAATCCCGTGGGGCTGGCCGCGTGGGAGATGGAGTCTTACGCGATTCTCACCGAACGCCGATATCGACGGCGTGTTTGGCAGCAGGCCGAACGTCTGGTCGCGCTCCTGGCCGGCAAGGGCGTCCTCTACGACGATCTCGGCCCAGCGCTCGTCCCCGGCCCGGTCGGCCACGAGGTCATGCTTCTTTTCGATATCGAGGCCTGGCCGGAGTCGGGCAACTACGCGACCGAGGCGGGCCGCGCACTGATCGAGAGCATGACGGCCGGTTCGAGCCATGCCATCGCGACCGGGGACCTCACCAACCCGTACGGGAAGGATCTACGCACGGTGTTCCCGGAGATGAGCGTCTCGGAAGGCTATGTCGGTCGCGCCGCCCACTGCTACGCGGCCCTTCTGACCAACGTCGACGACCGGTGGCTGGCCCGGGCTCATCAGCGACTCTCGAAGACCGAGGCCTACATCGGCGCGGTCAGTGAAGACTGGAGCAGTGCGACTCGCGCCTACCTACAGGCGGTGCTGGTTCCGACCTACCTGAAACACGGCCGGACAGTGATCTCCGTCCACGAGGCGGAGGTTCCGGACGAGGAGAACTCCTACATCGAATCCTGGCCCTGGCCGGGCCGGACGACTTATCAGTGCCGCACGGTGCCGGAAGCGCTGTGGGACCCGTTTCTGACCTACCGGGTCGAACAGTCGCCGGCGCCCGCCTTCGTGCTCGACCCCACGTTCCTCGAGGCACTTTTCGGAACGGGCTCCGGGGCCCTCGAGAGTTACCGGTCCAGCGTCGCCGCCGGACTCGAGTCAGCGGATCGGGCCGCCTGGGAAGCGACGGCTCTGCACCTGCTCAACCCGGGCGAGATCGCCGATCTGATTCTCGAGCGAATCGAGCGGGGTTACGTCTACGGAGTCGTCGACGAGCCGGATGGCACCGTCAGCTTCCGAGTCGGGTTGGTCGTCGACGGCCGCCCTCCTCGTGGCGTGCGGGTCGACCTCGGCTATCGGGCCGAGCCGCGTCAGCTGGTGCTGGTGTCGCTCTCATGAGGATCGCCGTCCAGGCCAAGCCGGATCCGAATGGCCGGCCGGTCGACGTCATCACCTGGCCGCAACTGATCAACATTGCGGTGCTGACCGGGAAATACCGGCGGGACGAGATTCAATCGTCCGTGGCCGGCGCCTTGATCGCGGTTCGGGACAGCACCGCCGGAAGACTGCGGTCGCGATCGTTCGTCATCTACCTCGGCGAGACAAGCACGACCGACCGGAGTCGGGTCACCGTCGTGGCCCTGCCGTATCCCGTCGCCACGGACGTCTTCGAGATCGTCCATGCCCGCCTTGTCGCCTCGGGCGTCGCCGGGTGGAGCACTTCGCCACCCAAGGACGTATTTGCCACGCCGCTGTTCCGCTACCAGGCCGGACGCCTGATCAGCTACTACGACCCCTTCGAACCGCGGGAGAATCCACACCCGGACGCCGGCTTCGAGGTACGCGGCTACCGGCTCCGCGATCGGCCGGCGGGACACTCCGGCCACCGGCCTGCCCTTCCCTGGCCGTCCGTCCGGGCGGACGCCCGGCACACCCTGGCGTCCTGGTCCGAACTCCGGAACGACATTCTCGCCTTCACCTACGCGGTCCGGAGCCCCGGAACCTTCAGCTCGCTGAAGGAGCGGGTGCGGAAGGCGTTCGGCATCGAGGTGCGGACCCGTTCGGCGACGGAGCTTCCGCTGTTCGGAGCAATCGAGACCGGCTGGATCGTCGGTGAGGAACCGGCGACCACGGTTCGGATCAGCGTCCGGGCCGACCTCTCCGACCGCCAGAAGTATGTCGTTCTCGCCCACGAGCTCGCGCACTACGTCCTGCACTTCCCGATGCTGATGATCGCCAAGATGGTCGAGCAGGCCGCGTGGTCGGATCCGGGAACGGAGTACGCCTGGTACCGGCTTCAAAGCCGGGTGCTGGGTCCCCTCTCGACCTGGATCGAGCCCCAGGCCACCTGCCTGGCGAGCAACCTGATCCTGGCGCCACGTTTCAGCCCGCGCGCCCTGGCGGACGTGGTCTTCGAGAAAGGGCGGGCGGTGACCCGTGAGGAACTCGCGTGGCGGTTTCTCCGGTCCTACTTCCCGGAAACCGCGGACCGCGATTACGGTTGGCGGAACTACGACCAAATGATCGAGCACATGGAATCCGACCTGAATTTTGTCGCCGGCCGCGACGAAAGCAATCTTGATACGCTCTTCTACCAATTCCTGGCGGCCGTGATAGATCGGGAGTCCCCCGACTTCCAGACCCGGAACCATACACTGCAGTTCCGGCTCGAGCGGCTGTATGCCGAGATGTTCCAATACATGGCCGCCGGGCCGGACCGCCGTCCGGCTCCGGCGACCACGGCGACGATCGTGCCGGCCGCCGACCTGACCCGGGCCCACTACCGGCGTCTCTACGCCCCGCGGACCGCCGGGGCCGGCAGCGGGACCGCCCCACGCGTGCCCCTCGTTCCGGCCGGGCGGAAGAGGGAGCTCTGGGTCGACCCCCGTCGGCCCGGCGCGCCGGCCGACCTGGAGACCTGGCGTGATCGGCACCCGGAACGCGCTACGGTCGTCTATCCGTACGCCGACGTACCCCGTGCGACGATGTGGAGCCTCGATGACGACTGACCGCCCGGAGGACCAGCTCATCGTCACGGCAGAGACCCTCCTGCCCGCACTGGGACTCCAAGACCTCGAGGGTCTTCTCGGATCGGCGGCGGCCAAGCGTGACCTGTTCGGCCGGTTCCTCGAGCGCTACGCGGACCGCGCGACGCGCGTAAAGGGCGACGAACACACCTCCGGCAAGGGCGCCGTCCTGCCGTACCGGATCCCCGGGACCCGGTTCATGATCGACCTGCGCGGTCTGGACAAGGCCGACGTCAAGGCCTTCGTCACCTTCGGCCTCCTGCTGGCCGCGTCGGGCCACGTCACGTTGAAAGACATCTCGGCGGCGAGCCTGGTGGCGGCCCTCTCCCGCTTTCGGAAACTGAGCACGGAGCTCGGCGAGCGGTCGGTCTACGAGGTGGTTCGCGCCGGCCAGCCGACCGGCGTGGCCACGGTGGCCCGCCAGCTGTACGGCCGGCGGTGCCCCTACCCCACGGCCGCCTGCCGGCATCTGTCGCCCTCGGACGGCACCTGCGCGATCACGCTGGACGCCGCGAAGGACGTCGTACGGGCACTCGTCGCGTCACAGGTCCTCGCGCCGTGGAACCCCGGCGCCGACGAGGAGCTGTACCGGGTCCGGCTCTGAGTGAGCGGCCCGGCCTTTCTGCAACAAACCTGCAAATGGTTTTTATTGACTCACGTATATTTCACGTGAAAGATTCCAAAGCGGAATACCCGTCCTCGGATACCGCCTTCAGCTGCGCCTTCAGTTGGGCCGACGCCATCTGAAATTGCAAATCCTCTGCCATTTGTTGCGATGGCCCGGGCGCCCCTGTCCCTCCCGGCGGCATCCATTTGCGACAAGGAGAAACATCGCATGTCATCCTCAGCTCGCATCCGCCGATGGCGCCGGTTGGCCGGTGTCGGCGGGCTGGCCACCCTGGTCACCGCAGGGATGTTCGTCTTCGTGAGCAACGCCGAGGCGGCCTCCGTCCTCACCGCCGACTTCGAGTCCGGCAGCACCAGCGGCTGGTCGAAGTCGGGCGGCACCTGGTCGATCGTCAGCGACGGTTCCCAGACGCTCCGGCAGACCAACGCAAGCAGCGAAAACGCCCGTGAGTTCGCCGGCGACGCCTCGTGGACCGACTACACCGTGTCGGCCCGGGTGAAGCCGCTGTCGTTCGGCTCGGGCGGGTACGCCGGGTTGCTCGCGCGATCCAAGAGCTCGACCACGTTCTATCGCGTGGCGGTGCTGTCCTCGGGCGTACAGCTGCAGGCGGTCAACAGCGGAAGCGTGACCGTTCTCGCCTCCGCGTCGCGCGGCGTCGCGGTCAATACGTGGCACACCGTGAGCCTCACGGCCAGCGGGAGCACGATCAGTGCCAGCTTCGACGGCGCGTCGGTCGGCTCCGGCACCAGCTCGGTCGCCGCGAGCGGCCGGATCGGGTTGCAGACCGCGTTCGCTTCGGCGGGCTTCGACGACGTCACCGTTTCCACCAGCGGCGGCACGACGACTCCTCCGACAACCGGGCCGACCACTGGGCCGACCACCACCCCGCCCACTACCGGGCCGACCACCCCGCCCACTTCCGGTGCTGTCTACGCGGCCCCCAACGGTTCGGACAGCGCGGCCGGCACCCAGGCGGCGCCCACGACGATCACCTCGGCGCTCACCCGGATCGCGGCCGGCGGCACGATCTACCTGCGCGGCGGCACCTACAACCTGTCCACCACGGTGACGATCGCGCCCGGCAACAACGGCACGTCAAGCGCCCGCAAGACCCTGTCCGCCTACCCGGGTGAAACCCCGGTGCTGAACTTCTCGGCGATGGCCGAGGCCGACAGCAACCGCGGCCTGGCGGTCAACGGCAACTACTGGCACATTTACGGCATCACCGTGCAGCGGGCCGGCGACAACGGCATCTTCGTCGGCGGCAGCAACAACGTCATCGAGCGCATCGTGACCGCCTTCAACCACGACAGCGGCCTGCAGATCTCCCGGATCGCCTCGGACACCCCGCAGTCCCAGTGGCCGGCCAACAACCAGGTCATCAGCTCCGAGTCCCACGACAACGCCGACTCGGACGGCGAAGACGCCGACGGCTTCGCGGCCAAGCTCACGGCCGGCCCCGGCAACGTCTTCCAGTACGACGTCTCCCACAACAACATCGACGACGGCTGGGACCTCTACACCAAGGACGACACCGGCCCGATCGGCCCGGTCACCATCCTGAACTCGCTGTCGTACAACAACGGCACCCTGACCAACGGCCAGGTCAACGACGCCGGCGACCGCAACGGCTTCAAACTCGGCGGCGAAGACATCGGGGTCAACCACAACATCCAGGGCAACATCGCCTACCACAACGGCCACCACGGCTTCACCTACAACAGCAACCCCGGCTCGATGACGATCGCCCACAACGCGAGCATCGACAACGCCGAACGCAACTTCTCCTTCGACGAGGGCACCTCGACCTTCACCGGCAACACGTCGTGCCGCTTCGCGGTGAGCGGCTCCAACGACAAGACCGTCGGCACGGTCGGCAGCGACAACCAGTTCTGGACCGGCACCAACGGCTCCCGCTGCACGTCCTACTCGGGCAGCCTGGGCTGGTCCTTCGCCTCCAACGGCCACTTGACCGTCACCTTCGGCGGCACCGTGGTCACCCCGTAATTCCCACCGCCGGGCCGGCCCCCGCCGGCCCGGCGGCACCCCACATCGGGCTGGATGCTTCCCTCACCCTCCTTTCCTGTACGCCCGTAAGCCCCGTCGGCCTATCGCGCTGTCGTCCTGGTGCTTGTCTTGCCCGCGCTGCCTTGATGGTTCTGGGCGATCAGGAGTCCTGAACCACCATGGTGGACAAGCACTATCCGGCCGAATTCGAGGCTGACGCGGTCGCGCTCCACCGGTCTCGGCCGGGCGTGACGACCACACAGATCGCCGACGACCTGGACGTCAACCGGGAGACGCCGCGGAGCTGGGTCCGGCTCGATGACCAGCGGCGAGGCAAGACCGGCCGGCCGACGACACGGGCGAGGTCACAGCCGGCCGGCACGAGAACGCCGAGCTGCGCCGGCGGATTCGTGAGCTGGAAGAGGAACGCGACATTCTGCGCAAGCCGACCCGGCATCTCGCCGAGTAGGCGCGCTGGTGACCCGCTTCCAGTTCGCCGACCACCAGGCGCGCTACGGCGTGAAGCCGTTGTGCCGGCTCGTCGGGGTCGCCCCGGTGATGCGCCGCTACCGCGTCCAAGGTTTGCGGCTACGTCGGCGGGTCCAGACCACGACCCCTGATCGGCCGGGACTTCACCGTCCCGACGATCAACCGGCGCTACGTCGGTGACATCACCCATCTGCCGGTCGGCGAGCACCGCTTCCCTGACCTGGCCACCGTCATAAACAGGCCGGCCCGCCGCGGTTTTGCCGCCGTCGATTAGGTTGGGCGCCTACCGATGGGAGTCAGCTGTGCCGAAGTGGACCGTTCTCGGTGTGGGCGTCGTCGCCGTTCTCGCGCTGGCGGCGTGCAACCCCGACTCGACCCCGGCCGCGTCGGGTGCGTCCAGCCCTGCTTCCCCGTCGGGTTCGCCGAGCGCCGAGCCGACCGTGGCGGTGCCGGCCGACGCCGGCAAGGCGCTGCTCGAAGCCGCCGGGCGGCTCGGGAAGCAGCCGTTCAAGCTGAAATTCTCCGCGCTCGGCCAGGAAGCCACCGGCTCGATCGACCTGACCGGCAAAACCAGCGAGATCGACACGCTGCTGCAGAACGGCGCCACGATCAACGTACGCCAGCTCGGCACCGACCAGTACGTGCAGGTCACCGGCGACACGGCCGGCGCCCTGCACGCCACCGCCGGCAAGTGGATGCACGTCGACAGCCGGAGCCTGCCGGCCGGCAACCCGCTCCGCCCCGACCACAACCAGGCCGCCTCCGCCGCCGGCCTGCTCAAGGGAGCGAGCGGGGTCCGCCGCGCCGGTCCGGGCGACTACTCGGGCAAGGTCGACCTCAGCCACGGCGGTGCCACCCAGCTCCCGGCCAGTCTCGCGGGCAAGTTCAAGGCCGTGCCGTTCACGGCTGAAGTCGACGCCCAGGGCCGCCTGACGTCCCTGATCTTCGACATGAACTCGGTGCTGAGCGGCGCCGGCGAGCTGAACACGGCGTACTACGACTACGGCGTACCCGTGACCGTGACCCGCCCCGCGGCGGGCGAGATCGTCCCCATGCCGGAGGCCTTCAAGAAGGCCATCGGCCTCGGTTAATCACCCAGAATGCCGGTCACCGGCAGCCCGCAGGCGCCCTGCGCCAGCCGGGCGTGGCTGTTGACCGACCCGACCACCGTCATCAGCCGGGCCAGCTCCTTCTTGGCCGTGGCGTCGTCAGCGGGCGGGTTGGCGGTCGCCGAATTCACCAGGTCGACCAGCTGGTCCTCGTCGTCGGCGAGCCCGTTGACCGCCTCCTGCAGGCCGCCGCTGAACACCAGCATGTGCCCGTACGTCCGCAGCTTGTCGGCATACTTCCGCGCCTCGGCCAGTTCGGCGGCGGTCGGCGCCGCATCGTCGTCCGATGAGGCCGACGAGGCCGGCGATTGCTGGGTTACCTGCGCGGCCTCGGCCTTGAGGTCTTCGCAGACGGTGTGCTTGGCGTACGCGTTGACGCCGCCCGCACCGGCCCCCACCAGGGCGACCAGCCCGATGATGCCGAAGGCGACCGCCTTCCAGGGTCCGCGCCGTGGCTGTGGGGCGGCGGGCGGCGCGGAGTTGAACTGCACCATCCACGGTTGAGCCTCGCCCGGGCCGGCGTTCGCCGGGGGTGTCCAGCCGCCCTGGTCAGGGGCCGGGGCCGGGTAGGCGGCTTGCGGGGCCGGCGGCGGCTCTGCCGGTTGGCCCGTCCAAAGCCCGCTCGGCTGCGAGCCTTGGTTTGCCGGTGGCGCCGGGGCACCGATCGGTTCGACGGTCTGGGTCTGAGCTTGCCAAAGTCCGCTCGGTGGCGCGGTCTGGGCCTGCTCCTGCCACAATCCGCCGGGCGGCGGGGCCGGTTGCGCCTGCTCCTGCCACAGCCCGCCGGGCAGCGGGGCCGGTTGGGCCTGCGCAGGCCACAATCCGCCGGGCGGCGGGGCCGGTTGGGCCTGCGCCTGCCACAATCCGCCGGGCGGCGGGGCCGGTTGGGCCTGCGCCTGGGTCTGTGCTTGCCAGAGCCCACCCGGCGCTGCCGCCGGCTCCGCCTGTGACCGGGTCTGCCACAGCCCACCCGACGCGGGCACGTTCACCGGCCGCAAGCCGCTTGGCACAGAGTCCTGCGCCGCCTGCGTCTGCCACAGCCCGCCCGGCCCGGGGACCTGATGCGACGACAGCTGCTGCTGCTCGGCGTGGCCGTTGGAAGGTCCTGGCGCCGGTGGCCGGCCGGCGAGTTGCCCGGCCGCCGTCTCGTGACCGGGGTGGGTGGTCGGCGGCGCCCATTGCCCGCCCGGTTGCGGGGCGTCAGGCACCGGGTATCCGGATTGGTCCGGCCGCAGGCCGCTCGGCTGCCGCAGCGGCGAGGCAGCGGGGTCCGCCGCCTGACCCGGCCAGGCCGCCCCCGACTGCGCCGCGTAACCCGGCCCGGCCGCCCCCGACTGCGCCACGTAACCCGGCCCGGCCGCGCCCGACTGCGCCGCGTAATCCGGCTGGGCCGCCCATGTCCCGCCGTTCGGCGGTGGCGCCTGGTCCGACCACCCAGCCGGACCCGCGTGGGATCCGTCCTGGCCGGGGTACGCCTGCGAGGCCCATGTCTGCGCGTTCTGCTCAGGTTGCATCCGGACAGCACCTTTCGAGGGATCTCACAGGTTCAGCCCCTCGATCGGCAGCCGGGCCCCCACCTTGAGGTCCCCTGCGCCCATTTCGCACCCGGTACGCGCCCGCACCGCACCGCTACGCCCCTCAAGGCACAACCGAAAAGTCAGACTCCGCCCGCCAGGCGAGACCGGCGCCGAGCGATATCTCCGGGAAGGCGCCGGGGCACTAAGCTCCGCGGAATGCCGGCCCGCGTCATCCTCACCGTCCTGGCCCTGATTACCGGGGGCTACCAGGTCATGGACGGGATTCACGTTCTGGCCACCGGCGTTTACATGGGTTCGGCCACGCCCGGCCCCTGGCGGCATGTCATTCACGCCACCGGCATCGACCCGATGGATTTCGGGCCCGGGTTTGTCGTGCTCGGGGTGTGCTGGCTGGTCGCGATCGCGATGTTGCTGTCGACCTCGTCGCGGCGGGCCTGGTGGGCTCTGCTGGTCATCGCCGTGCTCACGGTGTGGTATCTGCCGGTCGGCACGCTGACCGCGGTCGCCACGATCGTCGTGTTGTTGGCGGCCCGGGAGCGGCTGGTGCGGCCGGTCAGTCCACCGCCAGGCTGACCTCGGTCGACTTGACCAGGGCGGTCACTCGGCGTCGTCGCGCCGGTCGGAGGCGGCCCACGAGGCGGCCGCGGTCAGGGCCGAGACGGCCAGCACGGACGGCCAGGCGCCGATGCGCTTGGCGAGCGGATGCGAGACGGCGAAGGCACCGACGTACGTCGCGACCAGCGCGCCGGTCACGGCCGGGCTGGTGCGCCGGGCCCACTCGCGGCCGGCCAGCACGCCGCCGGCCGCCAGGACCACGCCGCCGAGCGGGCGGATGCCGGTGCGGCGGGCCAGTTGCCAGCCGCCGATCAGGGAACCGGCGGTCACCGCCGCGGTGGGAAGACGCATGGGGTGACCGTACACCGGGCGTCCGGGGGACAATCGGATGATGCGTGCGAAACGGATCATGCCCAATCTCAGGGTCGCCGACGTGGACGCGGCGAAGGATTTCTACACCGGATTCCTCGGGCTCTCGACCGAGGATTTCAACATGGGCTGGGTGGCCCGCTACACCTCACCGGAGACGGACGCCCGGATCCAGTTGGTCACCAGGGATGCCACGGCCGCCGCCGATGCGGCGATCTCCATCCATACGGATGATGTCGAGGGCGCGTACGCGGAGGCGCAGCGCCTGGGCTACGAGATCGTGCACCCGCTGCAGACCGAGGAGTGGGGCGTGCACCGCTTCCTCGTGCGCGCCCCCGACGGCAATGTGGTCAACGTCGTCCAGCACGACGATTAGGACAGGAAATCGCCGCACCCGATCGCCGGCCACAGCAGTTGACCGGTTATGGAGCCTCAACCGCCCCGCCGGACGACACACGCCATCGGCGGCCCGGCGAGAATGCTCGTCTACGACCGCTGGGGCTGGTACGGGCGGCCGGTCCTGCTCCTGCACGGCCTGCTCTTCGACCGCACCATGTGGTGGCCGGTCGCGGCCGAACTGACGACCGCGACCAGCTGCACGGTGATCGCCCCCGACCTGCCCGCCCACGGCGACTCACCGGCCCGCGAGGATCACGACCCGGGCAAGCTGGCGCACGATCTGGGCCAGCTGGTGCACAAGCTCGACCTGCACCGGGCGCCGATCGTGGTCGGCCACGGGGAGAGCGCCGCCCTGGCGACCGCGTTCGGCGAGCGGTTCGCGGTCCACGAGGTGCTCACGGTCGACGACCTCGGTAGCGGCCGGGCCGAGATCCCCGAACACTACCGGCCGTACGCCCGGGCCCGGGCAGACCCCGAACTGCTCACGGCGTACGAGAAGTGGCCCCACCGCCCCCCGACCTGGCCCCACCTGGCCGACCCGCGGGCCTTCGCGGCCGGCCTGCGGGCCCGCCTGGCCCCGAAAGGCTAGTCCCTTGCGTACGCGGCGAACGGGCGCTACCGCGAGCTGACGATCGAGGCGGCCGCCGTCGACGCCGCGACCTCGGCCCGCACCCAGCGCAGCGCCGTCACACACTCGTCGAAGATCGGGAAGACGCCGTCGACGTGCATCGTGTGCAGCACGGTCAGCACGAACCGGGACGGCGCCACCAGGCAGATCACTCCCCCGCGGTGCTTGGCCCGGCCGTGGGCCCGGATCAGCACGCCGAGACCGGCCGGGTCGACCCGCGGCGACCCGGCCAGATCGACTACCACGGCCGTGTGCCGGTCGACCGCCCAGCACAGCGCGTCGCGGAGATCGGGCGCCATCGTGGCGTCGAGGTTGCCGTGCACGCGGACCAGCGCGCTGTCGCCGGTGGTGGTCAGCTCGATCATGCCGGCACCCCGGCGTCCACCTCGAAGACCTGGTCGAGGCGGGCCAGCCGCAGGGTGCGCCGCACCTTGTCGCGCGGGGACCGCAGCGTGAGGCGCCCGCCGTCGGCGAGGGTCGTGCGGTGGGCCCAGAGCAGCACGGCGATGGCCCCGGCGTCGACCAGCGGGCAGCGCCGCAGGTCGATGATCAGCGAGGCCGGGCGCAGCGCGACCGCGTCGGCGATCAGCCGGCCCCAGCGCTCGACCGAGGCTCCCTCGAGGGCCTCCGTGACGATCACGACGGTTTCGGGTATCTCCGGCATCAGGCCCCCTCCCGGACGGCACGGTCGTTGCGGAGAAAACTCTGGTCGGCGGATGTGGCGGAGCGTCCGCAGCAATATGACAGTTGCGTGACACTCCGGTCACCCGCGCGCCCGGGCTCGCCGGGCGGGCCGGGGGCCGGGGAGGATGGGGCGATGTCCGCCGTGTTGGTGATCGAGGACGACGACCGGATCCGGCTGTCGTTGGTGCTGGCGCTCGAGGAAGAGGGCTATCTGGCGGCTGGCGCCCCGACCGCCGAGGAGGGCCTGGCCGCGCAGCGCGCCGAGCCGGCCGACACCGTCCTGGTCGACCTCATGCTGCCCGGCATCGACGGGTTCGAGTGCATCCGTCAGCTGCGCCGCACCGACGACGTGCCGATCGTGGTGATCAGCGCCCGCGACGACACCCACGACATCGTGGCCGCGCTCGAGGCGGGCGCCGACGACTACCTGGTCAAGCCGGTCTCGGTCAAGGAGCTGACGGCCCGGCTGCGGGCGTTGCGGCGGCGCGGGCGCACGGTCGCGCCCGACGCCGTGCCGGTGCTGCGGTTCGGCGAGCTCGAGGTCTCCCCCGAGGCCGGCGAGGTGCGGCTGGGCGGCCGGCGGGTACCGGTGACCCGCACCGAGTTCCAGCTGCTCTGCGAGCTCGCCGACCACCCCGGCCGGGTGCTCTCCCGCCAGCAGCTGCTGCAGCGCGTGTGGGGTTACGACGGCGGCGACGAGCGCCTGGTCGACGTCCACGTGGGCCGCCTCCGGCAGAAGATCGAGGCCGATTCGAGCGCCCCGAAGCATCTGGTGACCGTCCGCGGCCTCGGTTACAAGCTGGAACGATGAGCCGGGCCGGCCTCCGCGTCCGCGTCATCGCCGGCTTCGCCGCCGGGGCCCTCGCGCTTTCCGCGACGATGGCCTTCGTCTCGTACGAGATCACGCGCCGCTCGCTGCTCGACGAGCGGGAGAGCACGAACGTCCGGGCGGCCTACTACGACGCCGCGGTCGTACGCTCCGGCATCTCGGCGACGACCAGCCCGGACGTAGCCTCGGTGCTGCGCTCGCTCGACACCGGCGACACCCGCCGCGCTCTCGTGCAGCGCAACGGCCAGTGGTACGCCCGCAACGCCGACTCGGGCATCAGCGGCTCGGTGCCGGCCGTTCTGCAGGAGCGCGCCGCCCAGGGTTCCCCGGCGGTCCAGCGCATCCGCACCGACGGCAAGCCGACGCTGGTGGTCGCCATCCCGATCGCCGCCGACACGGTCTTCTACGAGGTCGACTCGCTGGCCGAGCTCGACCACACGCTGCGCGTGCTGACCATCGTGCTCACCGCGGTCGCGCTGGGCACGGCCCTCGGCGGGGCCGCGCTCGGCTGGTACGCCAGCCGCTACGTCCTGCGCCCGCTCGTGCGGGTGGCCGAGGCCGCCCAGGAGATCGCCGACGGCAAGTCGGACGCCCGGCTCGACCCGGCCCAGGAGCCCGATCTGGCCCGGCTGACCACCTCGTTCAACCACATGGTCGACGAGTTGTCGGCCCGGCTCGAGCGGGACCGCCGGTTCGCCGCCGACGTGAGCCACGAGCTGCGGTCGCCGCTGCAGACGCTGTCGGCCGCGGCGAGTGTGCTCGACCGGCGGCGGGAACTGCTCGACGAGCGCAGCGCCACCGCGGCCGGCCTGGTGACCGACGAGATCGCCCGCTTCCAGCAGCTGGTCGACGACCTGCTGACGCTCTCGCGGGGCGACAAGCCGGCCGAGCGCACCCCGGTCGACGTGGCCGACCTGGCCCGCTCGGTGTGCCGGCAGCGCGGCCTCGGCGACGACCTGATCGAGGTCACCGGGGACACCGAGTGGTGCGTCGACCGGCGGCGCTTCGAGCAGATGCTGGGCAATCTGCTGGACAACGCCGCGGCGTACGGCGGAGGGGTGACAGCCGTCCGGCTGTCGCTGTCGCAGAGTGACGGACGCCTGGAGGTCGACGACGAGGGACCGGGGGTGAGCCCGGCCGACAAGGCCGTGATCTTCGACCGGTTCGTGCGCGGGCGCACCGCCGGCACGCGCGGCGACGGCGCCGGCACCGGCCTCGGCCTGGCCCTGGTCGCCCAGCACGCGGCCGCGCACGGCGGGGCGGCCGACGTGCTCGACCGGCCGGGCGGCGGCGCCCGCTTCCGCATCGACCTGCCGGGGTGCCACCCATGAGGCGCCTGCTGCTGCTGGCCGTCGTTGTGCTGGCCGGGTGCGGGGTCCCGGCCGACAAGGCACCCCGCGACCTCGGTCGCTCTCAGGTCGCGTACGGGTCGGACGCGCCCGCCCCGGACCGCTTCGGCCCGGCGGTGGAGCGCCTCTACCTGGTCGACGACGGCAAACTCGTGCGCGTCGTCCGGCGCGCGGCGGCCCCGCGCACACCGGCCCAGATGGTGCAGGACCTGGTCGCCGGGCCGACCCGGGCCGAGCAGCAGGACGGCCTGACCAGCGCCCTCGCCCAGATGCGGGTCGGCTCCACGACCGTCACCCAGCGCCGCGCCGCGGTCGAGATCGGCGCCCCGCCGGTGCCGGGCGCCCGCAGCGACGAGGCCCTCGCCTACGCCCAGATCGTCTGCACGCTCACCAGCCAGGGCGCCGAGGTCGGCACCGTCTCGTTCACCCGCGACGGCCAGATCCTGGCCGTCCCCCGCGGCGACGGCTCCCTGTCGACCGGCCCGCTGACCATCGCCGACTACGCCGAGCTCATCAAGTCGTGAGCCCTCGCGTTTCTCGGCGCTGTGAGAGCCGGCTTTGCAGTGGGGGCCGGCCCGGTGTCAACCGCGACGCACGCAGTCGCGGCATCAGAGGCCGCGAACTTCATCGCGGGCACACGGGACACCGGAGCTCGAAGCAGCTTCTCCCTACGTGCCGCCGAAGTCCGGCAGCGCTTCAGCTCCAACCGCGAGCAGGGTTTCTCTATTCGAACCTGCGGGACACACCGCACCATCCGTTGCCGGGCATCCACGCCGGTCAGCAGGTCCCGGACCGGCGAGAGCCAGATCGGGCGGCTGGCCCGGACACTGATCCGCAAGTTCACGCGGCTCGCCGCCACGGCCAATGCATCACTGCGGCGCCGCCGGCCGCGCCAGCTCGCCGGCCAGGCCTCCAACGGTTCGCAGATCATTGCTCTGTGGCACCAGATCACCGTGTCCGCTGTTCGCCGGCCCAATGATCCCGCTCGGGCCAGATCGCCCGGCACCTCGTCACCGCTGCTCGCCGGCCCGCGAGGGGGCCTGATTCCGCATGGCTGTCCTTCGTCGTCAGCCACGAGGTAGCGATCGCCTGACCATGACCGGCGCGCTCCCCCGTCGTACATCCGGGAGCGCAGGTGGCAGTCTGCGAGATCCATGCCGCGCTGGGAAACCTTCCCGTGCCGACCTGGTTGGTCCGCACGGTCACTCTCACCGTCCTGGTCCTCTTCGCCGCCCGGCAGATTGTCGGGATCGCCATGCTCGAGGCCGGCGACGCGCCGGATCCGCCCGGGCGGCACACCTGTTGGACCTGGTCAGCCCGGCGCCGGAGGGTTCCAGGACGGCGCTTTCCCGATTGTTGAATCGGGCTTTGTCACGGAACCGTCATACAACCGCTGGACGGGCGCCATAGCGGGCTTCGAAGATCGTCGCCGGGACTGCCCCCTCCCCAGGGTGTCCGCGCGGTGGCCACTTCGTTGCCCGGGT